>CBDUIU010000441.1:0-4536 GCA_965367335.1 uncultured Saprospiraceae bacterium | reverse complement strand
ATTTGATAATATTTAAGATCAGGCTCAGCAGACTCACAAGGATCAGGGCAAAGCTTGAGAAATAGGCCATATTTAAAAGAATGGCTTTGAAGAAAGCATAGCGGCTTTTTCTAAATACTTGCCAATAAAAGTAAATCTGGTAGAGTACAGAGATGATACTTACTACGATCAGTATATAAACATTTTCCCAGAGAAAAAATGCTAAGGCACCTAAAACACCTATCCAGGAGATATATCCGATAACATAACATCCAAGAATAAGATGTTCCGCATAATTTAGTTTTGCCTGGCGGTAGAATAAAAAGGAAAGCAATGCTAACAAAGGTATTCCCGACAATTGGATAGCAGTTCTATATTGTAATACAACTTGATTAACAGTAGTTCCCATCACATTTTCCAGGTTCAGTTCTTGATGTAGTTCTTTCTGCATAGCAACTTCCATCTTTTTCATAAAGTCCCCATCGAGTGCATTTAACATCAAATAAGTGGATAAACCAGCAAATAAGAATACAAAGCCCAATGGTTTGATCAGTTTTTTTCGATCAACAAATAAATATTCACGAACTGTTTTTCCGGGATATACCAGTAAAGCCCATAACGAATAGAGCATTCCTTTCTCCAGGTTCAGGTGGAGCATTAGTTGATTAAAAATGCTGAAAAGTGTAATGCGTTCAGGGCTTACGTGAGAATCCGGCTTGTTCATTTCATTAACTTAAAGAGTTGGATCAATGCTGGAAGATACTAAACTTTTAAAATAATATGTACGAAAGGATACAGAACAAACTGTGACCTTTAATTGCTGAGGGCGTCCTAACTACAGCCAACCTTTTCTAACAATCTAAATTCACACACCCTATTGACTATTTGAATGTAATTAAAATTACATTGCTCTAAACCGAAGGGGTCCATCGATTGTGATGGATTCCCTCTTTTTTTCCAAATGATAAGTAAATGGTGTCAGAAAAAGGAATTCTCTTTTCTTCCGACGGATCGAATCTACAGCCTAAATCCCGGGCGACGAATGTAATAATAGTTGACCCAACTTTGCTGGCCCATATCGAACTACATCGGTTACGGGCAATCCCGTTTGCAGCTCTAATCGATTAATTTCCGACAAGGCAGCTTCTTCCGGCAACCCATAGGTATTCAAAGAAATCCCAATCGTCTTTGCTGCAGGCAATGAACCACACACCCGACAAAGTGCCTCATTCAACTGAATAAATTCGCGCATCGGAGGTGTTTTGATATGAGGTGCATGATGCAACTGATCCATCCGGGCAATGTGGCAAAGCACCAAATGGGTAGGGCAAGTCCCGCGCATGAGGGGAAGCGTGGCTGTGCTACCCGGGTTAGCCAATGAGCCCTGGCCCTCTACAAAAACAATATCTTTATCTTGTTCATTCATCACCATTGTTTCCACTGCACCACAAGCTCGATCCACGATAAACGCATCCAAGGGAATGCCTTTGCCGGTGATGGTAATCCCGACTTGTCCCGTCGCAATAAACCCAGCGGAAACACCTTGTTTTTTTGCCCAACGATACAATTCCAGACCGGTAGTCATTTTCCCTACGGCCATATCCGTTCCGATCATGAGCACCCGTTTATTTTCAAGTTGAGCTGCTTTCGCAGAGCCGATTGCCGGAATAAAAGCAGGTTTCCTGGTATCCCAGATTTTTTGATTAGGATTATTGCTATCTAACAAATGACTAAACTTAGGCGCCATTAAATCGTGCATGCCATTGATCAGCGACATACCTAGCCGGAGCCCGGTTTCAATTGAAGGGATCCACGCTTTGGGTAAACGACCTCCCGAAGGGGCCACTCCTAACACCAGAATTTCTGCTCCCATACTTCTTGCTTCTTCCACGGTTGCCACAATCGGTATTTTAAAAGGATGCCCCGTGGCTTCCCGTACCGATTTTCCTGCATAGGTAGTATCTATGACACAGGTAATAGGATGTGATCCATAACGCATAATGCCGTAGCCCATTTTAGCGTATTCAGAATTTAGGGAAGATTGCATGTAGAGCGCAAGCGGTTGTGAGTTTTGAAACATAGTGCTTATTTTAAGTCAGAATAATTGTCAAGTCGTCCATTGGTTTTCGATGTTGAGCTAGCAGGACAGCGTTTAACCCTGGTTAATGATTATGGCCCCGTGCCCTGGTTTTTCATTGGGCACAATCACCCCGTTGATCAAGGCGGCCCCAAGACAAGGATCAGGATCCAGGTTGAGGTGAGCATCCAGATCGATATAGTCCAGCAGGCCTGAGATAGCAGCACCGGCAGAGATCGCCATTGACGACTCCCCCATGCAGCCGATCATGGTCTTTAAGTTAAAAGCCTTGGCTGTAGCGATAATATTAAGGGCTTCAGTGATCCCTCCACATTTCATCAATTTTAAATTCACCCCGTCCACAACTTGGCCATAAGCAGGAATGTCTGAGGCATAACAACAAGATTCATCCACAAAGATAGGTAACGGTCTGTTTTTATAAATATGTGGAAGATCCACTTCCCTTCCGGCGACTAAAGGCTGTTCTACGTATTCACATCCACGACCAGCTAACCATTTCATCATAGCAATAGCCTCCTCTACGGACCAGCCACCATTGGCATCTACTCTAATTTTAACACCATACTTACTAGAGCTTTCAATGACCTGTGTAAACATGGCCTTGTCTGCTTCGATACCCTCTGGTGAGCCCAACTTGACTTTCAAGGCTTTAAATTTATTCCCGGCTAATAATAAAGGAATCCGCTCTTGAACCTCTTCTGGCGTCATGATGCCGATGGTAATGGAGGTGGGGACCTTAGGCTTTGCAATACCCAGCATTTTGTGTAGGGGTAAATTCGCGGATTTTGCGAGCTGGTCCCACAGCGCAACGTCAAGTGCCGCTTGCACACAGCCAGGCAAGCCGACGGCACGTCCCCGGTCATAAACTTCACGGACAGATAGATCCTCGATACCTGTTGCAGCGAATTCCGTCAATGCTGCCTGTCCCTTTTCCGGATTGTCGTCTTGCTGGGTAGAACCAGGTGCCATTTCCCCCCAGCCAGTAATCCCGTCTTTGGTTACACCTACGAACAAACTTTCGGAGCCGGTGAAGGTACCTCTGGAAATCCGGAGGGGAAAACGTTTTTTGAGATACAGGGTTTTAAAGTGGAGCTGCATTTTATAATTCAAATTCAAGTGTTTAGTACGAATACATTTTTAGTGGGTAACCGAAAAGGGTAAGATATTTCTAGCCCCTTTTCACTAAGTGTGCATTGATAGCGTTAATACAATCGACAAAATACGGTATTTTTTTTAGGAACAAAATTGATACATTCCAGCTGTGAAAATTAGTTAAAAACTTCACTAGTTAGCTATCTACCCAAGTCCAAAACTCATCATTTCCTACCGATTACTCGACGAGATTGCTTCCTACTCATTTCCCATTGCTATCTCTTTTTTCCTGCCCTAATATTGTAGCAACAAAATTCAAATTTATTCCATCACGCTACTCTTATTTAATTATCAACCATCAAAACACCACCTCATGAAAAAATTAGTTGCCCTCCTATACGGAGTAATCGTTTATCTTATCTTTTTTGCTACATTTTTATATTTGATTGGGTTTGTAGGCAATCTCTTTGTTCCCAAAGGAGTAGATGGCCCGCTGACTGTCCCACTTTGGCAAGCGCTACTTACTAATATTTCACTCCTATTGTTGTTTGCGATACAACATAGTGTGATGGCGCGCTCCTGGTTCAAGCAATGGTGGACCAAATATATACCGGAGCCGATTGAGCGCAGCACTTACGTATTGTTTACCGTTTTAGCGCTGGTCACCTTGTTTCTGTTTTGGCAACCCATGGGCGGTACCGTCTGGGCGGTAGAAAATGGCTTTTTAACAGGTGTACTCTGGGCGGTATTTGCACTGGGGTGGGCAATTCTGTTGGTCAGTACCTTTTTGATCAATCATTTTGATTTATTTGGCTTACGTCAGGTCTGGCTATATTTCCGTGGAACAACTTATCAGCCCTTGCCGTTTAGGTTGCCCCTGTTTTACAAGTGGGTCCGTCACCCGCTATATTTTGGATTTGTTCTAGCTTTTTGGGCTGCACCGGTGATGTCAGTAACTCGCTTATTTTTGGCGATCGCGTTTACGGCTTATATATTACGAGCCATTCGCTGGGAAGAAAAAGACCTGCTTACTCATTTTGGAGAAAAGTATCACCAATATCGGGAGCGGGTACCCATGCTTTTTCCTACTTTATTTAGGAAAACGTTGGAAAAAGGTTGAACCTTTTAACGACAAATCAAGTGTGATTTATATGAATCAGGAGATAGCCTGGATTAGACAATTGTGTCGAAAACGGATAAGCGCAAAGTTGATATTCAATGAGTACAGTATTCTTACAACAAAAGGAATACTGTCCTCTTAAAACCCTTTAGTAGCTATCTTTACCCCTGAACTAATTTACTTTTAGCTAACATTAGACTTGTTCTGGCCTAGCTGATCGAGCGAAATGAGAAAAATTTTATTCTGG
>CBDUIU010000440.1:0-4549 GCA_965367335.1 uncultured Saprospiraceae bacterium | reverse complement strand
ATATTCTCAATCATCTCCATTTTCCCTGAGATACGAAGTCCTAACATTGTTAAATAGCTATCCCAATAATAAATTTCGCCAAATCGGCCACCTGGCACAATATAGGGTTTAGGCAAAGGGAGTAAGGATGTATTGCTTGCAGTATCTGGCTGTCGGGTCAAAACTGGCCATAAAGCATTTATATGTTCTGTAGCTGTGCGAGAAGCTTCACTTTGAAATCCCGTTGAATATTTTATTGGTAAATCAAAATTAGCTTTAACGAATTCGTCCAATACAAACCCAGGCTTACCTTTGGCCTGCTTATAATTATCCATTATTTTATCCGCAGAGAACTTTGGCAGACAATCCACAAAAGTTTTAGAATCTGGAAACACTTCTTTCAATTGTACAGCCTCGAATAATTCTCCATATAATTGCTCAGGACTTTTAACCTCAGCGGTAGCCTTAGTTACGGTAGACTCTTTCTGAGTGGAAGATGGATCTTGCCGACACGTCGACAGACTTCCTACCAAAATGCAGAGCATCAAGATGTATTTGTTCATAAAGCAGTTTGTTTTTTGAACGGGAAAATAAGAATAATAATTGAAAGTGGTCAATAAGACATCATAGTGATGTTATAACCAAAATTCGGAATAGTAAGGAATAGAATAAAAAAAAGGTTGTGACAGGCGTCACAACCACTATAATAATTAAAAGGCATTTGCATGTACTTTTTGTAGAACTAGAGGAAAACTTATTAATTCCTTGTTCTACACCGGGTCATCACTCATTAATTTTCCGCTTGTCCCATCCTTTACTCGCAGTATTGTCCATTTTTCTAATGGCATCTGCTTCTTTATAAAACACATGAGTGGCAATGGAGTTATCCTTTTGAAAGGTCACGGAATAGTTTCCTTCGTTTTCATGTTCAAGATTGAAGGCATATTCATTCAACCCTCTTTTTATTTGTTGTTCTTCCAGAAAAATCACATCTCCAATGGCATTTCGAATGGTGCATTCAACTCTACCATTTTCTATAGACACTATATTGACATACAGTATATTTTCAATATTCTTTTCTTTAGATACTATTTGGAACTTAGCTGTATTGATATGACTAAGTAATAAAGGTTCACTTAAACTAAAGGTGCCATCAACATCAATTTGCTTGAGGCGATAATAAGCTCGTTCAATACCTAACTCTAAATCAATAAATTGATAGCTTAACTCCTCTATAGAATTTCCGCTGGCAGGAATAGCTCCAATAGCTGAAAAACTTAAGCCATCGAAGGAACGTTCAATGACAAAAATCTGACTATTGTTTTCCTTGGCAGTCGTCCAATGTAATTTAAACCCCGAGCCGTACTCTTCTCCGAATAAGTCTTCCGAATAAATGACTCCCGCTGAAGCATCATACATAAAGATTGTGAATAAAACACAAAAGGTAAATTTGAATGAAATGGGTAATGTTCTCACCATAATAATTAAGCTTTTGAGTGTAAAGTATAAAGATGAAGTTTGCCAAATTAAAGGGGAGAAAATAGATAGGGAGAGAATGGAAGGGAATAAACACCTTAGATTGGAGAGTCAAAAATAATGCCTGATTTGTCAATTAGGATGAATCCTTAACGTATAAAATAAAACGCAATATAAATATAAATCAAGGGACAAATTCCCAGGATAAATAACACAATTCTTACGACGAATAGACATCCTTGTATTTTTTAGCAGTCTTAAGTAGTTTAGAAAAATGCTAAAAAAATTCGCCTAGCCGATATAGTGTTTACGGATGACTGAACTAGAGCAGTATATGGGCGCATAAAAAGAAAAGCAGTTGCCTTGTGACAACTGCTCCTACCAAAAATTCTATTCGCGTTATTCTTAAATCGTTTGTTGATTGGCCAAACAAACGCTACCGATTCCAGGTAGTATTATATTTTTTCTATTCTTTCTTCTTCTTGCTGCTCAAACCCTTCAACACCATTTACTGTCGTATATTTAAAACTTAATTTTTTATCCGGATGAATGATTTTAAAGGCAGATTGTACAGCAAGCGTCGCTTCATGATACCCACAAAGAATTAATTTCAACTTTCCCGGATAGGAATTTATATCACCTATCGCAAATATCCCCGGCACATTTGTGCTGTAATCACGTGTATCTACTTCTATGGCATTCTTAGTAATCGTTAACCCCCACTCGGCAATAGGGCCTAGTTTTGGAGACAACCCAAACAAGGGAACAAAATGATCCGTATCCAAGGTTAATTCACCTTCCGATTTGTGCTTGATGACCACACTATTAAGTTTACCATTTCCATTTAATCCTATTGCCTGCGCATCTGTCATTAAGCGAATTCTTCCATTATAAGCCAAATTCATTACTTTCTCAACGGAGTCCAGCGCCCCCCGGAAACTCTGACGTCGGTGTACCAGCATCACTTCTTTGGCAATATCAGCAAGGAAGATAGTCCAATCCAGGGCTGAGTCTCCCCCTCCGGCAATGATGACTTTCTTATCGCGGTATTTCTCTGGATCCTTAATGATATAGTCTACACCTTTATCTTCAAAGCGAGCCAGGTTATTAATAGGAGGTTTTCGAGGCTCAAAACAACCCAATCCTCCAGCAATCATGATAACGGGTGCGTTGATCACTGTTCCTCTATTAGTTGTTAACTTAAAACTGTTATCAGCAAGGCGTTCGATGTGTTCAGCACGTTCGCCTAAGGTAAACCCAGGCTTAAACGGTGCGATTTGCTCTAGTTGGTTTTTAATTAAATCACCCGCCAGGATACTGGGGAACCCAGGAATATCGTAAATAGGCTTTTTGGGATAGATTTCTGTCAACTGTCCACCAGGTTGTGGCAATGAGTCCACCAAGTGACAACGCAATTTTAATAAACCTGCTTCAAAAACTGTAAACAAGCCGCATGGCCCGGCGCCGATGATGAGGATATCTGTTTGAATCATGATTTTATCTTGTTATGGGATTAATTTTAAATAGGTTTAAATACTAAGATTTCTTTTTGACAAAGTAGTTAGGGTGCAAACCGCATTCCGTCTTTCCCGTGCCTATCCATCGCCCTGCTCGACCCTGGCCTTTTTTAGTACAATGAGAACAACCAATTGAGCCAAACCCTTCCGCTTCCAGTGGGTGGCGAGGTAAATTATAGTAATCCAGATGATACAAGAATTCGCCTTCATCAATATCCACCAAAGGATGAAATTTGATGATGTCTCCTTGTTTTTCAAAAACACGTAAACGAGAACGAAAATCAGTCTGGTAGGCCATTAAACCAGATATCCACACCTTATGTCTAGCCACGATCGGATCCAATGGAGCAACTTTATTAATCGTACAACACATACGTGGATGGTCTTTCCACCATTGCCCCTCTAGCGTAAGCTTATTTTCTTCTTCACGGGGTCTTACATCAATGGTTCTTAGTTTGAGTAACTTAATTAATGTTTCTTTATATGCTATTGTCTCCGGAAAATGGTAAGTAGTATCGATAAAATGAACTCGTTGTTTGGGGTATAGCTGCGACATCAAATGCAATAAGAAAACAGATTTAGTTCCAAAAGACGAAGTCATTAAAACTTCTTTTTCCTCAAAATATTGATACAATGTAACAATACGCTCCCGAAATGATAAAGGTGTGAAAATCCGATTGAGTTCTTCTACATCTGCCTTTGCTTGTTCTTCAGGCGACGGGGCTTGTTGTCTGTTCGAATTGGTGTTCATTAGTTGTTATTTAGCGTAATAGAATTTTAGAATTTACTGTAACTGGCGGGCGAACCTTTCCTGTTAATCATTTACTACTTTTGCCCATAAATATCTTCCGCTTCAGCCAATGCCGCTTCCTCCAACAGCTGCGCTGTCAAGTCATTTAACTGGTTTACTTTGGTGGTGAAGTCACCTTGCAGGTGGTCGCGAAACTCGTGAAGTTTCAGCAGCAAGGCATCAATATCTTCAGGTAGGGCCGTCTCTAGCATTTGCCGAAAACGTTTGGCAAAGGTAGGAGATTTTCCATTAGTAGAAATAGCAATCTTTAGGGGCCCTTTTGTAACGATGGATCCAAGGTAAAAATCACAAAGATCCGGGGTGTCCGCAACATTGATGAGTTGTTGACGGTCTTTAGCAGCCTGATGTATTTGCTCATTTAGTTTGCGGTCATCGGTTGCTGCTATCACCAGGTCAAATCCTTGCAGATCAATTGGCTCAAAAGCTTTTATGATCGTCTTTACCTGATAATTTCCGTCTTTTAAAAGTGACTTTACTTCGTCAGAAAACCAAGTGGCGACCATAGTGATGTTAGCTTCCGGGCTACTCTTAAGTATAAATGACAGTTTTTCATATCCTACTTCACCCCCTCCGATAATAACCATACGTAGCTGGTGGAGTTTAAGAAAAACCGGGTATAATGGGTTGCGATTATTTTCCATGTCTTAGTTTTTCAATTTGCGCTTTAGTTAAATAAGTAGCTGTTTCATAATTCAATTCCGGGTGCAATTCAACCACCTTGCCAATAACAATAATTGCAGGAGTACCCATATTCTCTTTAGTAGCT
>CBDUIU010000439.1:0-4550 GCA_965367335.1 uncultured Saprospiraceae bacterium | reverse complement strand
CCCCGTATTCGACAGTCCATTCAAAATCCGGAAGACCGGGTAGCAGGATCGCTTTTAAAATGTCAATTTGATTGGTGGTGAGTGGTCGCGGGAAAAGTTGTTTAGCATAGCCGATGATCACGGCATTGGGATCAAGATTGTCTTCAAGGTTGGCAGTAAACTCCAGTACATCGATAAACATCTTTGGTCCGTTCCCCTGGAATGGGAAAAGTCCTTGATAAGTCAAGGCTTCTGTGAACTCCATTCTAATCGGTAGCGTGGAGGCGTTCACCCAACTACGGTAGAATAGTGGATCGCCGTAATAGGCTTTCCAGCCTGCAACTTCCGGTACATCATAATAACTCATTTGCATGAGTTCTAAATATTTAAATAGCCGGTAATAGCTATCGTACACCATGTCTTCAAACCCGGGTAGAGGAATATTGAAAGGCTTGAAAGTAGACATCACGAAATCAATTGGGTGTTTAATCATCACCCCCTGGAATTGTTCCTGATAAAAATACTCACTACTAAATAAGCTTCGCAGCACTTCCTTGAGCGTATAATCTTCTTCAATGAGTTTTTGTGCAAGAGGTTCAATGACATCCAGCTCAACGGAATCATCAATTTTATAATAAACAAACCATTGATACAATTTTCGACAGATGAATTTTGCTACTTCCGCTTTGGTGAATATTAGATTGATTAATTCGGCGTGTTCTTGTTCGCCCAGGTTGGTAAATACCGCATTGTCAAAATGATGGGAGAGTTGCTTTGTACCTTCATCATGATGCCAAAACTCAAATACAGAACCAAAGGAACCATCAGTACTCTCTTCGGCAAAACCAAAATTCTTGAAACCGGTCAGGATACGTGCCATTTCTTTAACATCCTGCTCTGTATAATTCGTATAATCGCCCGGCGCGATCAAAGGCCCTTTTCCGATAGTAAATAGTTCTAACAATTCCCTTGCGAAATTCTCGTTAGGTCGATCTTTTGTATTTTGTTTGCCATTGAGAAAAATGAGCATGGCAGGGTCGATCGTAATGGCTTTGGTTAATTCCCGGAAATTACCAAAAGCAAACTCGCGAAGGGTATTACCATAGCGATAGTTAAATTTAGAATCTTCAACTTTGGCAATGGGGAAATGATTATGCCAAAAGAGGGTCATTTTTTCCCGTGCGGATATCCCTTCATCCACCATGACCTTCGTAATCCAGGAGCGTAGGCTGCGATCCCGATTGTCCAGTTCTTCTCCAGGGGAAACGGGAGAATAAGGAGCGTTGATCCAGGTCTCATTGATGTCGACAAAGGGATCTTCCGGATAGGAGGTGTTAATTGGCGGGTCAGGCAGAGGTGCCACTGTAAGAAGTTGTTCGACAGTGGCAGCCATGCCTTGTGCAACGGCCCATTCGATCTGCTCCAGGCTGGGGCCAAACATCGTTCTGCGCAAAAGATGTGATGCGGTGGTGAAATTCCACTCTCCGGTATATGCCGGTAGTTCATTAACCGTGGTTGTTGTTGATTGTAGCGTAGTGGACATGGTAATTGGGTTTTATAATGCAGGCCTGTTGGCGTAAAACGTATTAAAAAGTTTAAAAATTGTTCAGCTAAAATTTGGAATCGGCCGGATGAATATTTTGGCCAGCGGATAAGTAATTTCGATTGTTTTCATGTTACATTAAAAGGCAGCTATTTTGTTTGTTTTCATTTGAGCTTCAGGTTTTTCTTTTTTTTCCTCAATATCAAAACCGCCTAATGGATTTCTCGGAAAAGCTTTTATCTCTAATCCATTGTTGTGAAGGACATCTCCTTTTGTAATGCGAGCTGCTGTCTGATAATCATTTATCAACAATAGACCTCCGAAACATTTAATCAGAAATTTTCCATTGGGGAAAACCGCAGCGATGGTACCTGCTGCCAATTTTTCATACCCATAATCATTCAGGTCAAAAAGCTGCGCACGAAGAATACGGATCTTTTGATTTCCTAAAAAACTAAATGCGCCATTAAACGGAGGACAAACCGCCCGGATAAATCGCTCGATTACATTGACATCGTGATTCCAGTCAATGAGGCTGTCTGCCGGTGTCCGCTTTGGATAATAAGTCGGTTCAATGGAATCATCCTGGGGATATGCCGTAAAGGTATCTGAAAGCAAGCGATCGATATTTTGTTCGATCAGGTGCTTCATGGCCAGGGTGTTTTTGAAATGCATGGTTTCGGCTGTATCCTTGTCGGTAATTTGAAACTTAAAGGTATCAATTACATCACCGGAGTCGACTCCTGGATCGTACCGAAATAGATTTGTATAAAATACAGTGCGCCCTTCAATAATTGACCAGTTCATTGGCGAGCGACCACGCCCCAGGGGAAGGTTCATTGAACTACCATGCATACCAAAAGCGCCAATTCGCAAACCGCTAAGGATCGGCGCAGGGATCAATCTTTGCCAGCCAATCACGAAAGCAATATCAGCTTGTAGGGAGTTAATGTAGTCCTGATCTTCCGCCGCTCGTAAAGAATAGGTCTTAGCTTGATATAGAGTAATTCCTTTTTGAGCCGCGGCATCCCGCAAATCACAATAATCCGCTACCTGAAATTTCTCTCCGGCTGCCGGAGTGATCGTAATAATATCAGTAATAGGATAGGGGAGTTGTAGGTTTTCCAGCACAAAAAGACTGGTGGCTTTACAACCAAAAAGGAGTATTCGTTTAGAGTGTGGCATAGATCTTACGGAATGGAATACAGTTGTTGAAAAAATCTTGTTTGAGGTGGTCCGTTCGTAGAGAATAATACTGACGAAGTTTGTCAAGATTGGTGGCGCCATTCAGTACCCACCAGACCGGATGGGTCAAAACGTGCAAAGCCTCACCCCTCCGGAATTCAGGAGAATCCGTTGGGCAACCATACCTCCATACACCAGTAGAATCCGAAAAGTATTTTATATCTCTGAAATACTTAGACTGATAGGTGTGCTCCACACCGGCAATCGGTTCATCGTGTTGCAGAAAAAACTCATTGGGTCGGTGAAAGCTGATGATCTCTACTTTTTTATCAAAGTAATGTGCAAACATATCGATCTCTTTTTGCAGGCCCGCCTGAAAGTCTTCATATGTCGTTGGATCGAAATGGACACTAATGTGATGCCCTAAGCTTTGAATTTCCAGAATATTATTAAAATCTTCCAGAGAGAACATGTTGTAGAAACGAGAACGCATTAAAAAGAAATACGTCGCTTTGAGGCCTTTTGCATGCTCAATCCTGGCTACGTTCAACGCAAAGTTAGTGTCGAAGTCGATATCATGACGGAGGATGACCTGGCCAGGGTCCTGGTTCATTTCCGAATAAAAAACGGATTTGTAACCTTGTTGTTGAAAAGCATCCAGAAAGGCATCATAGCTTCCCAGGTTGTTTTTTAGGGGTTGTTTCATGAGTAGGGGTTATTTACTTCTGATCTTTTTGATGAAAATATTGTACAATGCCTTTTTAGTATACTGCCAATCTGTTTTCCAGGGCGCTTTCTCATAAGCTTCGAGGTAGCGACGCTCAATCGCTACTACGTCCTCCAGGTCCTTTGGGATCTCAACGTAAACCGGGGGGATCAAGCCTGGCTTAAATTTTTGCCGATATTCCTGAAACTCTTTTGGCATGATGCTGAGATAATGAGGACTTAAAGGTCGTACGCCAAAAATTTTCATATCTCCTTTCAAAAAGTTATATAACATCGGCAACTCATCCAGCCAAAATTTCCGCATGACCCGACCTACCGTATTGACCCGGGGGTCGTTTTTGAATTTCCCACCTTCTTGTAAGCCCTGCCTTTCGTAAATGTATTGCTGGGCATATTCGGAGTAGGGGTACATGGTCCGGAATTTATAGACCTTCATCGGCTTACGATCTTTGCCGATCCGGTTGAGTTTAATCAGTGGGCCATAGGTTGCTTCCATATTGTAGGCAGGAGTTCCTGTTTTTTCTGCTACAAAATATTGTAAGCCATCAATTATTCGGATATCTAACAATTTGAATCCACAGGAATATAATCTGCCAATAGATTCCATTTCAGATACGACCCGGTTGCGACCACAGGTTAGAAAGAAATAAGCTTTCTTTAGATAAGGTAACTTAGGCCAAACTCGTTTTACCAAATAATCGGCCAGGAAGTAGACGCGATTGAACGGAGCGCCGAATTTATTCATGAGTCGTTGTCGACGCAGGTACGCAGTTTCCAAACAACCAATGAGTAAACCACCAGGGCTAAGATTTTCATTGGCTGCTTCAAAAAACTTATTGATGTATCGAATGTCGTTGATCCGCTTCAGGTTAATTACGCTGTCTAGTTTCTTTTTCCGGCCGTTGCGATCAGTGACAAAGTTGATCAAGTTGAGTGGGGAGGAGGTTTCCAGGATGGCTTGCTCACCTGGTTGCCGCCAGTCTATCCATTCGTCAATGTATTGTTCAATAGCATCTGGAATGCCCCGGGCTCGGGTCTTTCGTTTTGGATCCTTTCGCGCAGGCATGATTGCTTGCGGATTGGAGGTGTTAAGATTGATGTATTTCATTTTCTTGGG
>CBDUIU010000438.1:0-4570 GCA_965367335.1 uncultured Saprospiraceae bacterium | reverse complement strand
TGTAAAGTTTTCATAGCTGATCGATCTTGAAAAAAGTGATTTAATATCCCGTTATTTCATAAAGTGTACAGCATATTGCTGTGCAGACGCCATAAAGGATACCAAATCTGGGAGAGGTCACATATTTTTGCATTTTTTTTTAAAAAATCATGAGACCAACGTTATAAGACCTAATCAGCCTGATAGATGCAGCCCTTTTTAGGCAGCTTCCTTCAACACAACTAAATGCTCCTGGTATGCATTGAGTACACAACCTTTAGAGGCGATTAACACGCCAGGTGGCTCGGTTGCCACAGCCGTTCACTCTGCAAGTGCACCTGGTAATGTCCAGTAGTACACGCCTCCAACTCCGCGAAACCGGTACAAATTCCTATTAAGATCTTCTGGAACCGGGACCCCTTCCACCTTGATATTCAGATTAAAAATAGAAGTATGGAACAAGCAACGTTACCAGTGCCCAGATGATTAATGACAATAGCCCTCCGACCTTGAAGAAGTCAATAAACCGGTATTCTCCCACACTATATACCAGGGTGTTAGTTTGATAACCAATCGGTGATAAGAAACTCATATTGGCAGCAAGCATGATAGTAAGTAATAGTGGCCGGGCATCAATACCTAAATTCAGGGCAATTGAAATGGCAATTGGTGCGAATAGAATAGCCGTAGCGTTATTGGAAATCACGGAACTCAGTGACATGGTAATCAGAAACAGAACGGCCACTAATATTCTCGGAGAAACATCTCCAAATGTGTTTAGAAAAGAATCAGCGATCAGTTGACTTGCACCCGTGTTTTCCATAGCCGTGCCGAGAGGAATAATTCCTGCCAAAAGAAAAAAAACATTCCATTCAATTCGTCTGTATGCCCTTTGTAAATCCAGACAACCAGAAAGAATCATAGCAATGCAACCCAGTAACGCACTGTGAAGAATAGGTAGAACATTAAATGCTGCAATCAATACTACCAGGATTAAGATAGAAGCCGCAATATATCGTTTGTTCGTTTTTGCAGCTAACTCCTCATGTTCCTGAAGAACTATAATATCAGATCGATTATAGAAATTTTTGAAGTTTGTTCGACCCACTTCCATCAGCAAGGTATCTCCGGCCTCAATTTTCAAAGAATCAAAATTAAACGAATAGTATTTGGAGCTTTTTCTGATTGCTAAAGGGATTGCATCATACTGTCTTTTTATTTCAGCTTTATCTATGTACTTACCTACCAATTTGGAATTGGGTTTGATAAACACCTCACAAAGAGTTAAGTCTCCTGCGTTCAGTCGCTCATCATTCATTGTACTTTGAAGAGGAGCCAATTTCAGTTGATCATCTCTGCGAATTTTGGTCAGTTTTTCCACATTACATTTCATGAGCAATGTATCATGGACTTGAAATAGTCTGAGCTCATCCGGAAAGATTATATCATTAGATCGTTTGATTTGAATTAAATCTATTTCATCATCTTTAAAATATTCAATTTCATCGACTCGCTTGCCAACCAGCTTTGAAGTCTCCGTAACGATGAACTCTGTTAAATATTCCTGAACATTATATGTGTTCGATAACTCTTGTTCTTGTTTTCTCTTGGGAATTAAGAACCTACCGAACAGTAGCATATAAATTAATCCGGAGATAAATAATATTACCCCGATGTGCGTAAATTCAAAGACACTAAAAGCTTTTACTCCTGCATCCTGGGCGATCGAACTTACAAGTAGATTGGTGGATGTTCCAAGTAAAGTACACGAACCTCCTAAAATGCCGGCAAATGACAGCGGCATGAGGAGTCGTGACAAATTGGTGGGAATTGACTTTGATAATTTTACCAGAATTCGCATAAAAACGATAACAATTGCTGTTGTACTAATAAATGCAGAGCTAACACCCGCTATGAGCATAAGTACAGTGAGTGTTTTCCATTCCCGCCCGATAAGTAAAGGTTTTAGACGACTACCCATTTCCGTTATTACTCCAGTTGTCTCTAATCCAACTGTCAGAATCATCAACATCAATATGGTTATTGTAGCTTGATTGCTAAATCCTGCCAAGCCCTCGGAAGGTGTCACAAAACCACCGATTATCAGGGTTGCCATTACCAGAACTGATAAGGTATCCGGACTCAATTTCTCTAATGCCATAATTATTATCATGGCGATAACAATTACAAATAATATGGCAATTTGAGCTGTCATCTATTTATAATAGAAAATTTAAGACCTTGATTTTAAAGAGTTCTATTCGCTTTGAATTAGCAGGATATTCTGCTTGGTGAACACTGCCTTCTCTCCTTTGTCTTGATATAAACTGCCGACCATGTTCTAGTCTATGATCTTGCGAATCCGCATAATTAAAGGTTAAAACAAATTGAACTTCAATTTGGGGTTATTCAACTGATGTGCCAATTATGAAAGTGTGTCATAATGGCGTTTTTTCAATTTGTACTTTCTTTTGAAATGTCATTTTGTCTAATTGCCGCTGGTGCCAGTATTCACAAACTATGGTCAATGCCTTTTTTATTTTGCATACCTCTGGTTTTTGATTACGTAAGAAGAAACGGAACGAAGTGAGGGTAAAGATGATTCGATAAGTCATTGCGCAGTCTCGACGATCCGCAGATGAATCTTGACGCGAGAGCGGCATATTTCAAAGCTTTTGTTGTAAATCGTTTTTAGTTTTAATTGTTTCTATAAGGAATGTTCTCCTATTTCCATTTAAAGCACTGAATAAATGATACCAGCGCCAAAAAGCATTGAGAAAGGTGATGTGATTCTAATCATTCTTATTGTGAGAATGTCGGCACACATCAAGGCATAGCGATGATGAATTCTTCTTGGTACGAAATAGAGTACGAGTGAAGTTGCTATCATGAACCAACCCAAGTACTTGAAGATTTCGGGGAACTTTGAGTATTCGGAAAACAAAACTAGTCCTGCTGCAGGGACCATTCGAATCGTGATCTCAGTATAATTTATCAGGTTTGTGCTACCTGCAAGTCTCAAGTACTTTCTTGCCGTAGCCGGTTTCAAAAGCATCAGCAAACCAACTGCAATGAGAAAAATGCCAAAGAGAATTAAGATATACTTAGCCAGGATTGTCATAAGTTCTTCAGTTCCTTTGAGACATTGATTATGAATGATGTACTACTGGATGGAAAAGCGGATTTCAAGGCAATGACTTGTCTGCTGCGACTTATGTCTATTAAATGAAATAATCCTTGGCATACTACCGAATACGCTATTGCTTATTCACTATTTTATTCGGAAGACTTTCTCATTTAATCATTTGATTCTGCCATTAATATACTTATATATAATTCCATGTTATAGCCAATCCAAATCCTAATGTCAAATGCACTACACCCCATAATATGGAAACTGCTAATATACCTCCGCTTTGGACGAAGGAGCATACAGGCAGTGACGGGAATAGATCACATGATCAGCAACGTCATAAGCACCATTTACAGAACCATGTTGATATTCTGAATTAATTCATGCGTGGATGAGTTCATGGATGCCTAAAAGGCGCACGATAGCGGTGTAAGTACGATACTGAACGAATATTCCTTCGAGATACTGCATTTGTTTTCCGATTACCTGCAGCAAAATTCATTAATCAAAGGGTTTATTTTCAATAAAATCTAAAACTTGACCTCTCAATCGATGTCCTTTTCGAAGCTATCGCACAACAGCTGGCTAAAGACCGTAAGGCGCGAATGCGAGAATTGAAATCTAGCTATTGTCACACATAGTTATTTTTCAATTGTCAGAGGAGTTAAATAATTGTTATTAGCATAGTCACCAATAGCATTACCTAAGCGATGACCTTCCTCTGAGTCATACCTAAAGTGAATTCCCAGATCTACTCTTGACATAGAAGCTTCTAATCCTGCTTCAGAAAATGATTTAAACGAGCGAGTAGGTGGATCCATTTTTACTTTTTCCGAGAATGGTCCTGCACTTTCTACTTCTTCAGTTGTCATAGTAAAAGAATAGTTGTCACCAGTTCCCAAGGTGTTAGACAAAACTCTCATTGCGGCAGAACTTGCTGTTCCATGTGCGGAAGGATAAGAAGGAAACGCATACGTATGTTTATGTAAATTATTCCAGTTTTCATCTGGAGAAGTATTTTGGTTTTCATCATTTGCAGCCCATCTAATTGCTGTGTAAGGACGCCAATGATTGTAATAAAATTTATTGTCGAAAACATTGACATAAGCATCATAAATCGTCAGATTAAGTAAGGCCATCACTCGTGTGGCTTCCCATAAATTTAATTCCTCTTTTAATATCAGTTCTCTTGCCAAACGGTTATGCGATTTCTCAACAAAATCCTTCCACCACATGGCAAAGTGGGTTTGATCTTTTGTTCTCACCTTGCTTTCAGTGCTGCCGTATTCTTTTACTTCATTAAAAGCTTTTGTATACTCGTCACTCCTAATCTCCGGAGGTGGAGGCGAGCGGAATTGATTTTGAGAATCGAGCATAAAGGGTGTCGCAGCTGCCCAGCCTGCACCGAAAATGAAGCCTTCGGGGGTTCCACTATGTTCGTTGAACTCGGCGTAGACC
>CBDUIU010000437.1:0-4573 GCA_965367335.1 uncultured Saprospiraceae bacterium | reverse complement strand
GCTATAAGTAGCATTAAAATCAAATGGCGGCTTATTCTTTAATCCTTTACGATTAAATGCCTGGCGAATAGCGTCGTTCATCAATTGATCTGCCCGGGCAGAAGGGCCCTGACTTTCAAAGTAGACATAAGCACGGTAGGCTTTTGCAATAGCAATATCGGATTGTTCCAATACCAGCATTGCCTGAGGAGTGTTATCCAGTAGGTTATTAATAACATCTTGAATTGACCCTTGTTTAGGGGAAACTTCAGGACGAGAAGTGTACTCTGATAAAATGCCATATTTTATCATTTGAGTATTTGTTGCTTTGAATTGATTATAGCCAGCGGCAGTTCCTTTTCCATAAAAGCCATCTAAACTGCTGGTGTAAGCACCTTCCGCTTTTAAGACCATTTGCAATTCGTATGCTGAGTTTCGCTTGACATTAGCACGAATATTTGGCAAAGCAATTTTTTTGCTCGGTGACTTTAAAGTCATCCTATCATCATAAGAGTCTGGGATAGGCTCCGCTGGTGGCGGTGCTGTGCTAGGCCTTTTTTCCGTTAACTCCTCATTTTTAGGCAATGCTGTTGGTGCATCGAAAGAAGAAGGAATCTCCTCAGTTTTAGGTTGGCTTTTCACCATACTAGCTTTCGCTTGCTGTAAGGTAATGGGATGGAGCAATTGCTCATCAACCACCTTGACAAATGCATCAGAAAATCCGCTATTGCGTATGGCACTAAGTTGTTGGGATGCTGCTTCTGCCGAAGCATATGGCCCAAAGGCAATTTTCAAAGCTCCATCCAGGGATAATACTTGAACTGGCGTGCCGGTTGCATAACGATCCCAGTCAATACTTTCTTTAGCTAATTTAGTTGCTACCTGGACTACCGCTACCTTTCTCCCCTGATTGGCGGGAAGCTTAGTTACATAAGCATCTGGAAAACCATTGGCTTTCACGGAGGTAAGAACCCGTCGGGCATCACTTTCCTGGCGAAAATCCCCCAGATAAATCCGAGATAGATTGTAGTCAAAAGATTTCCCGTAGAGAAACCCCAGAGGGCGAAGTGGGTCAAAATCAGCAGGACGTGGATTGACATATGCTCCTACGTGAACAGTATAGACATAATCTTTGTCAACCTGTGCTTGCGCTGGTAATATGAAAAATAAGCACACCAAGGTGAGAATAGGACATAGTGTTTTCATGAGTAACATGTTTGTAAATCGGTCAGTATGACGCGTTTTCTCCAATAGTAAATTATATTAAAAACAATTATCATGCTCAAAATACTGATTTTCGAGGATTCAACGTAAATATAAGGCAGAATTGTATGTGTTTCTATATCTGATTTAATTATTCCTTTCTAAAAAACCCTTTAAGATTAACTAACTACGAGAATCTACAAAAACCGCAAGGTCATTTATATGCTTTCTTTACGGCTGATCCATAACACTTTTTCTCAATTCA
Source organism: uncultured Saprospiraceae bacterium (assembly GCA_965367335.1). Lineage (GTDB taxonomy): Bacteria > Bacteroidota > Bacteroidia > Chitinophagales > Saprospiraceae > CBDUIU01. Next base: position 3,126 of record CBDUIU010000437.1, on the reverse strand, counting down.
TTGGCTTTCGCTATTTATTTCTAAACAAAAAACACCTACTGAGCGTTTAGTTGCATGTGCAACTAAACCCAATTTAATCATGTCAAAGCTTAAAGGAACGAAGCCCTCTGTACCAGTTTATGAATTGAGAGAATCCCTCGGGTTTCTGGTCAATCGTGCTGGGAGAGCTATCCGGAAATTATTACGACAAAACTTTGATGCGGCTGGCTTTAATATTCCCATCGAACACTGGGCTATTGTGGCGCATTTGTGGGAAAAGGATGGTAGACAACAACAAGAGCTGGTTGGGTGTATGTTTAAAGACAAAGGAACAGTAGCCAGAGCTATTGATAGTTTGCAAAAACTGAATTTAGTGGTACGCCGGGAAAGTGAAAAGGACCGTAGACTAAAATTAATTTTTCTCACAAAAAAAGGTAGAAAATTACAACAAAAACTGACGCCAATTTTACTAGCAACCTTACAGGATGCCAGCGCAGGAATTGATCTTGAGGAATTAAACATTTGTAAAAAAGTATTAAGACAAATTTATCATAACATAGATCCCGATATTTCATAAATTCACTTACATGTTGTTAAGAAGGTTATTAATTGTAGCTGCGGTTTTACTGCTCTTTGGTGGAGTCTTTTTTGCCAATCAACTTGGTCAACAAAAAGCTCCTCCAGAACAAAAAAAGGAAGCCTCAGAAGTCATTCGTACCGTAGAAGTAATGCCGGTACAAAACAAAGCTATTCCTTCCACCATACCTATTCAAGGTCGTTTAGCTGCTTTTGACAAGGTAGATATTTTTTCAGAAGTTACGGGCGTACTCGAATCTACGGGGAAGCCTTTTAAGGTTGGAAGCTATTTTAAAAAAGGTGAAGTCTTATTGCGAATTGATGACGAAGAGGCACGTCTCAACCTCCTTTCCAGCAAGAGTAATTTGCTGAACGCTATTTCGCAGATGATGCCCAATCTTAAAATTGATTATCCGCAAAGTTTTATCAACTGGCAAAATTATTTAGAAGAATTCGATCTCGAATCCTCTATAAAGCCAATGCCGGAACCGGTCAATAAAGAAGAAAAATTTTTCGTGGCTTCGAAAAATATTTATAGCCAATATTATACGATTAAAAGCAGTGAAACCCGACTAAACAAGTACACCCTTATTGCCCCTTTCTCTGGAGTGCTTACCCAAACTAGTATTAACCCAGGATCTCTGGTCCGCAACGGTCAACTCCTCGGGGAGTTAATGAAAACCAGTCACTACGAACTGGAGGCTACTGTACCCATGCGTAATTTAAAATACATTCGGGTTGGAAATAAAGTCCAGCTTCGTTCTGATGATATTGATAATGTATGGAGTGGCTCAGTCAGACGCATCAGTGATCAAATCGACCCTAACACCCAGACCGTAATTATTTTCGTTAGCGTCAATGGTAAAGACTTAAGGGAAGGCATGTATCTGCGTGGAAGCCTGCAAACGACATCGATCCAGCAAGCTATCGAGGTTCCTGCGAGCTTAATCGTTGATCAAAGAGCAGTTTATAAAGTAGAAGCTGATCAATTGATTCTGCAACCTGTGGAAATCCTACAAATGAATAGTGAAACAGCAGTTATAAGGGGATTAAAAGACGGAACTACCGTTGTAGCTACAGCCCTGATTGGTGCCTATGAAGGGATGAAGGTGAAAGCCGAAGAGGTAGGGGGTGATAGTATCGGATTAGAATAATCGTTTTAAACGTTCTGACAGGTCTGCCTCGGCAGCTCATAACAACCAACATTCGGCATGAAGTCACTTGTTACTTATTTTATCAAATATCCAGTCGCCAGTAATCTGTTGATGGTTTTGCTCTTTTTACTAGGGATCTTTGGAATGCTAAATATGAGGTCTACTTTCTTTCCGGAAGTAGAAAGTCGTATCATTAATATTCAGGCTATTTATCCGGGTTCTTCACCAGAAGAAATAGAGGAGGGTATTGTCGCCAAAATCGAAGAAAACCTCAAAGGTTTAACAGGAGTAGAACGATCCACATCCATATCCAGTGAGAACCTGGGAACCGTAACAGTAGAAGTGGAACGCGGTTATAATACAGATATCGTCCTGGAAGATGTAAAAAATGCAGTTGACCAAATTAATTCATTCCCGGACGGAATGGAGCCCGTTACGGTTTTTAAAGTAGAAAACCTGGGGTTTGCAATTAGCTTTTCCATCAGTGGTGAAGTAGACTTAGGGACGCTAAAAATGTTTGCCCGCAGGGTAGAAGAAGAGCTGCGGAATATGGATGAAATCTCCAAAGTCAGTTTAAGTGGTTTTCCGGATGAAGAAATTGAAATCGCGTTTCGAGAAAAAGACCTGCAAGCTTACCAAATCTCTTTTACCCAAGCAACACAAGCTATACGTGCATCTAATGTTGAAATAACCGGGGGAACCTTGAAGGGCAATAAGGAAGAGTTGTTAGTGAGAGCTCGTAACAAATCTTATTATGCCAAGGGCCTTCGTGATATTGTAGTAAAAACAACTGCCGATGGCAGTGTAATCTATCTTCATCAAGTCGCAGATTTAGTTGATAAGTGGGCAGATGATCCAAACCGAACCTATATGAATCAAAAACCAGCTGTGATTGTCACCGTGCAAAACACGCTGGAGGAAGATATGCTCACTATCGTTGAGAAGACAAAAGAATACATTGAAGACTTTAATCAAAAAAATGACTTGGTTAAGGCGACAATTGTGCGAGATGATTCTGTTGTATTAGAACAACGGATCGACATGTTAGCTGAGAATGGGATTCTTGGTTTTATGATTGTATTATTATTGTTAGCCTTATTTCTCAATTGGCGTTTGGCTTTTTGGGTTGCCTTATCTATTCCGATTTCCTTTGCCGGAATGTTCCTGGTTGCCTATCTCATGGGAATCTCTATCAATGTATTATCCTTATTCGGAATGATCATCGTAATTGGTATCCTTGTCGATGATGGTATTGTAATCAGCGAGAATATTTATCAAATGTATGAGGATGGAATAGACCGGGAAACAGCAGCAGTAAAAGGATTATTAGATGTGTTACCCGCGGTTTTCTCTGCCATTACAACCACCATAATCGTCTTTTCTGCGTTCTTTTTTATTGACGGTCGTTTAGGAGATT
>CBDUIU010000436.1:0-4574 GCA_965367335.1 uncultured Saprospiraceae bacterium | reverse complement strand
GGAGTAGCCGTGATGCCGACCACCGGGGAATTTAAAGGTCACCGGGGAATGGATGCTTACCAATCTAAATTTAGTCATGAAGGAGAGATTGCCAAACCCGGATACCACAAGGTATTGCTGTCTGATTATGACATCACAGCCGAATTGACTTCCACTACCCGGGTAGGCTTTCACCGCTACACCTTTCCGGAAAATAACGAACGCCATATCATCTTTGATACCGGCGCAAAACTGGCGCACGGCCCTACGACCTTTTCCAAGGTGTGGAAGGTAAGTGATCGGGAAATTGCCGGCGTTCAGGTGCTGGCCAAAACGGGAAGGCGACCTAAGGATACCCCGGTCTACTTTTACGCTACCACCAATCAGCCTTTTACGGCCATAAAAGGATGGGAAAAGAAGAAATTACTCGATACCCCACAGGATACCATTCAGGGAGTGGACGCCGGAGCCGCTTTGGTCTTTGATCAGAACGGCGAGCGGGAGATCTTGCTGAAAGTGGGGATCTCTTACGTGAGTACCGAGCAGGCCAGGAAAAACCTAGAGGCCGAAATGGATCATTGGGACTTTGACGGGGTGGTCGAAGCTTCCGCGGAAACGTGGAATGATCTGCTCGGGCGCATTGAGGTCAAAGGGGGTTCGGAGCAACAGCAGATCAAGTTTTATACCGATCTGTGGCGTTCCCTGCTGGGTCGGAGGATCATCAGCGATGTGGACGGAAAGTATATGGATATGACGGGAGATAGCCCGATAGTCAGGACGGTCCGCCTGGATGAAAATGGGGCACCTATGTACCCTCATCACAACTTTGATGCCTGGTGGGGCAGTCACTGGTCGCTCAACATTTTGTGGTCTATGGCCTACCCGGAGGTCATGGATGGCTTTTGCAATACCATGGTCGACATGTACCAAAACGGAGGCTTGATCCCCCGCGGGCCATCCGGAGGTAATTACACTTTTGTAATGATCGGAGATCCCTCTGCCTTGTTTTTTGCCAATGCCTACAACAAGGGAATCCGAAACTATGATGCGGAAAAGGCCTACGAGGGCTTGCGGAAAAATGCGTTCGTGGGAGGCTCCAGAGACCATGCCGGCTATGAACACAACAGCCCGGCTTTCGGCGGCGGCATGCAGTACTACGAAAAGCAGGGCTGGGTGTCGGAAGGGATCAAAGCCAAGGGCGGCCACAAGGACGGTGCAGCCATGACGCTGGAATATGCCTATGAAGACTGGGCTCTGGGGCAACTGGCAAAAGCGCTGGGCAAGGAGGAAGATTACCAGCTATTTTCAAAACGATCGCTTAACTACAAAAATCTCTGGAACCCCGAAACCGGTATGATCCATCCCAAAGAAATGGACGGTAGCTGGATTAAAAATTTTGAGGTGGTTTCCAATAAGTTTAATGCCAGAGGGTTTTGCGAAAGCAACTCAGCCATTTATACCAATTTCGTTCCTCACGATATGGGAGGGCTGATCGATCTCTTTGGTGGGAATGAAGCCTACACCACCTTTCTCAATTCCTCTTTCACCAAAGCAGAAGAACTGGAGTTTGTAAGCCCGGGAAAAAATCATGCCGCCAACTGGGTCGACTACGGCAACCAACCGGGTACCGGCATGGCACATTTATTCAACTATGCCGGTGCTCCCTGGCTCACCCAAAAGTGGGTGAGAAAGGTCAAAGAAGCCTACGGTGACATAACGCCATATGACGGCTACAAGGGCGATGAAGACCAGGGGCAAATGGGGGCGCTGGGCGTGCTTATGGCTATGGGTCTTTTTGAAGTGGATGGTGGCACGGCCGTACAACCCTACTATGAGATCACCAGCCCCATTTTCGATGAAATTAAGATCAAGCTGAACAACGACTATTACCCGGGTAAGGAATTCATTATCCAAACTCAAAACAACGAGCCGGACAATATGTATATCCAATCCGCTACCCTCAATGAGGAGCGTCTGGATAATTGTTGGTTCTATCATAGCGACTTTATCAAGGGCGGAACTTTGAATATTGAGCTGGGCAAAGATCCTAATTATGAATGGGGGGTCAAGCTTGCTCCTCCTTCAAGAAGTCAACCGGATGTAAAAGAATGATCCTGTTAATTAAGGCAAGTTGTCAGTTAGTCGGTAAACAGTAGTCAGTTATAAAGAGCCGAAGTGGAATGAGGTGATTAGGACACAGCATCAATCTCAGGAGTGCTCGATGCGCTTGAAAATAGAGAGTCATTCCTTAATCTTTAGTCCTTGCCACTACAACTGACTACCGACTACTGCTTACTAGCAACCTGCATTAATTATCCAACTATTCCAATGAAATTGAACGAACTATGATGACTATCAACAGAATAATCTACCTCCTGCCCTTATTCCTCATTTTTGGATGCCAGGATAAATCCATTGAAATAAAGATCCATGCCGATCAGGGCATCCTGGACGAACTCGGCTATGCTATGGAGCAACTGGAAACTCAGCTAACCGCAATCGGCGGGAATATTTCAATTGCTGAGCATAAGGAGGACGCTAATCTCAGGCTGGAACTAGTGCCTCAAGCCGATCCGGATGCAGAAAAAAATGATGGATTCTCCCTGACCAAAACGGCTGATGCCTTTACGCTGAGTTCCGAATGCAGTCGCGGATTATTGTATGGATTGCTGGATATTAAGGACCAACTGTCAAAGGATGTTACCTGGTCAAAGCTGGAAGAAAGATCCATCCGGGCCCATCACGACTTTCGGGCTATCAAATTCAATCTGCCCTGGTATTCCTATCGAAGTGGTGAGCAACTGGCCTTACATCTGGAAACCTGCCGTGACCTCAAATTCTGGGAATCCTTTCTCGATATGATGGTGGAGAATAAATTCAATGCCCTCACCCTGTGGAACATGCATCCTTACATGTACCTGGTGAAATCGACCTCCTTCCCCGACGCATCACCATTCACAGATCAGGAAATGGCCGAATGGGAGACATTTTGGAAAGGTCTCTTCCAAATGGCCAAAGACCGGGGTGTGGATACTTACCTGGTCAACTGGAACATCTTTCTGCCGGAAGCCTTTTCGAAAGCCTACGGAGCGGCCGACTATTCCTCAGAAACCGGCGCCGGTCATTTCGGCGAGGGCGAAACCAACGAAAATATCGAAACCTATACGCGGGAAATGGTGACTCTTACCCTTAACAAGTACGAGCATCTTACCGGTATCGGACTTACCCTGGGGGAGCGCATGGGAGGAATGACGTCTGAGGAAAGAAGAGATTGGGTCAACCGGACCCTAATCGCCGGTTTGAAAGCCGCCGACCGCAAGGCAAGACTCATCTACCGCGCACCCTTATCCGCTGGAAAAGTAAACCATGGCTCCGTTAGTGTAACCACCGAAAAAATAACCCGCGACGCAATTGAAAATTTAGAGATGGACAGCAATGTGTGGATCGAATTTAAATTCAACTGGTCCCATGCGCATTCCTCCCCCAAACTATCCATCGTGCATGGCGGCATGCTGACGGACACTTACTGGCAACCCTATTCCGAAAAATACAAAGGAGTCTGGACCATGCGCAATGAAGACTTCTTTGTGCTGCGCTGGGGTGATCCTGATTTTATACGGGACTTTCTGGATCTGAACAGTCAGCAATACGTCGGTGGATGTATCATCGGTTCGGAGACCTACATTCCGGCGAAAGACTACTTTACCAAAGAGGAACATCGTAGCTGGGATTATGCCTTTGAACGACAGTGGTTGTTTTACAAGGTTTGGGGAAATTTAATGTATGACCGGAATATCCCGGATGAATATTTTGCGGAAGCATTGGCTGAAAAGTTCAGTCTGCCGGATGGAAGCGATTTGCTGGAAGCCTGGAAACTGGCTTCAAAAAATCCTAACCGATTGGCATCTTTTTTTGGCAGCACCTGGGACGCCACGCTCTACTCGGAAGGATTTAAAACCAATGGCGGTCAGTTTATCGATATCGATCAGTTTATTGCCCGCAACGTGCTGGATTCATCTTATGTAGACATTGTAGATTTTGTTGAAGATTTACAGGTCAATCCTTTGCAACTGGTCGATGAAACCGAAAAGCAATCGGCGCGAATTCTTGAGATCGTAAAAGAACAGAGAGCAAAAGGAGCATCTTCCGACTTGGAGATCGAGCTCACGGATCTCGAATTCTGGGCCAACTTCGGACAGTATTTTGCTTCGAAAGTCCGAGGAGGTGTAGCACTGGAGCAGTTTAGGAAGAGAAAGCTTGACTCCCGTAATCCAGCCGTACAATACCTGGAAGAGAGCAAAACCTACTGGCAAAATATGGTAGACCTCGTCGAAAAATACAATGTAGCGGTTATGCCTCACCAATTTGACGACAAATTTTCCTGGAGAAAACACCTGGAGGATGTGGATCAAGATATTGCGGTGGCCAGGGGGGCTGATTAATGTAAGTTGTCAGTTAGTCGGTAAGCAGTAGTCAGTTATAAAGAGCCGACTTGAAATGAGGTGATTAAGACTCAAAATCGATCTCAGGAGTGCTCGATGCGCCTGAAAATTGAGATTAATTTTTAGTAATTACCACTACAACTGACTACCGAC
>CBDUIU010000435.1:0-4576 GCA_965367335.1 uncultured Saprospiraceae bacterium | reverse complement strand
ACCTTGTGTGGATGTGTGCACAGACGGCAGATACGTATCATGTTTATACCTTGTTAGGATTTCCCCGAAAATATCCGGATACCCGAGTCTGCTTTGCGCATGGTAACCAGTTTGGACAAATTAATGTTGGTCGTCGTATTCAGGGGTTTGAAGGCCGTCCTGATTTGTTCGAAGGCACTGAGCACCCAAAGGAGAGCTTGCGCCGGGCAGATATTTTCTTTGACACCTTAGTGCATGACGTCTATGCATTTAGATTGTTAGTAGATCGACAGGGCGTAGATCAGATTGTCGCAGGCTTAGATGATCCTTATCCTTTAGGAGAAATGGATTCAGCTTCAGGGTCTTATCCGGGCAGGGTAATTGACGAGGCGGTTGCTCATGGATTTATTACGGAAAAAGAAAAAGGAATGATATGGCGGGAAAATGTACTGGAGTGGATTGGGAAGTAGGGATGTTATTTACAGTAAATAAAAAGTAAACTTTTTTTGAACGATAACTAGTTTGTAACTTGTCCGGATAAAATAGAATTGAATATGCCCGACACATTTGAATATCAGGATACATTAAGCTACGCTCAAAACCTTGATCAAGAAGACCCGCTTCGCCAGTATCGCGATCAATTTCATCTTCCGGTCCAGGCGAGTGGTCAGCCTTATTTGTATCTCTGCGGAAACTCCCTTGGTCTACAGCCCAAAATCACGCGTGCTTACCTCGAACAAGAATTGCAGGACTGGCAAACCCTCGGCGTCGAAGGGCACTTTCATGCCAAACATCCCTGGATGCCTTATCATGAATTCCTCACGGAAGCAATGGCTAATGTGGTCGGTGCTAAGCCAACCGAAGTTGTAGTGATGAATACACTATCCGTGAACCTACACCTTATGATGGTCTCTTTTTACCAACCCAAAGGTAAACGAATTAAGATTGTTATGGAAAGTGATGCTTTCCCTTCCGACCGTTACGCGATTGAATCGCAAATTCGTTTTCATGGGTATGATCCTGCAGAGGCTTTGTTGGAGTTACGACCCAGGGTGGGGGAGGAGCTGGTGCGAATGGAAGATGTAGAAGTATTGTTGCAGAGTGAAGGAGAGTCCATCGCCCTTATTCTTTTGGGTGGCGTAAATTATTACACCGGGCAGGTTTTCCCCATGAAACGGATTACGGAAATAGGCCATAGCAAAGGTAGTTATGTTGGTTTTGATCTGGCGCACGCTGCGGGTAACCTACGATTGCAATTACATGATAGCGGGATGGATTTTGCTGTGTGGTGTACTTATAAATACATGAATTCCGGACCAGGTGCCTTAGGTGGCTGTTTTGTCCATGAACGGCATGCACACAATAAATCCTTACCACGCTTTGCCGGATGGTGGGGCCATAATAAAGAGACCCGTTTTAATATGCGTCATGCTTTTGACCCTATACCCGGAGCGGAAGGTTGGCAATTGAGTAATCCACCTATTTTTTCACTGGCAGCTATTCGGGCATCGCTTGATATTTTTCACGAAGTGGGAATGGAGCCTTTGGTACAAAAATCAAAACTACTGACCGGTTATCTGGAATATTTACTGGATGAAATCAAAGGAGATCGGATCAAGATCATCACTCCGCGAAACCCGGCACAACGCGGTTGTCAACTGTCTATCCAGGTAAAAGATGCTGACAAATCGCTGTTTGATAACATAACAGCAAAAGGTGTGATTGCGGATTGGCGAGAACCAGATGTGATCCGGGTTGCACCGGTGCCTTTATATAATACGTTTGAGGAGGTGTATCAATTTGTACAACTACTGAAAACAGCAATCAATTAAACGGATCTTTGTAAAAGCTGAAGGTACCAAGGTCTAACACCCACGGGGTCTAACACCCACGGGGTCTAACACCCACGGGGTCTAACACCCACGGGGTCTATAACAAAAAAAATCAATATCCTGTAATGCAACCATCCAACATACTGATTATCGGTGCCGGCCTTTGTGGTACCCTACTCGCCATTCGTCTGGCCCAGCGAGGCCATCAAGTCCGCTTATTTGAAAAGCGATCGGATATGCGCTTGGCTGATATTGCCGCCGGGCGCTCTATCAATCTGGCATTATCTGACCGCGGATTGCAGGCATTGCGTATGGTGGGCCTGGAGGATCTGGTTCGTCAGCAGTGTATTCCCATGCATGGCCGCATGATCCATCCGCTTGAAGGTGAACAGCGGTTGTCCCGGTATAGTGGCCGGGAAAATGAGTATATCAATTCAGTTTCCCGAGGGGGGCTGAATATGGTGTTGTTGGATGAAGCAGAAAAGATGGATAACATCGAATTGATCTTTAATCATCAGTGTACCTCCGTTGATATCGAAAAAGGGGTGGCTTCGTTTCGTCAGGAAGACGGAAAGAAAATTATTGAAGCTGGAGATCTGATTATTGGGACGGATGGTGCGGGCTCTGCCTTACGCCGCAGCATGATCGGACATACCACGGCTTTGTTATTTAACTATTCTCAGGATTTTCTTCGGCATGGATATAAGGAGTTAAGTATTCCGCCCGCGGAAGGAGGTGGTTACCGCATTGATAAAAACTCGCTACACATCTGGCCACGGGGCCAATACATGATCATCGCCTTGCCGAATATGGATGGTAGTTTTACCGTTACGATGTTTATGCCTTACGAAGGGCCATTCGGTTTTAACAATTTGGACACGGAGGAAAAGGTCATCGATTTGTTCGAGAAACAATTTCCTGATTTGCTCCCGCTAATTCCAGATTTGAAGACAGAATATTTTCAAAACCCTGTTGGTACCCTGGGGACGATTAAATGCTATCCATGGTCAGCTTACGGGAAAACATTGTTAATGGGAGATGCTTCGCATGCCATTGTTCCATTTTACGGACAAGGAATGAATGCTTCTTTTGAGGATGTCTTTGTCTTTGATCAGGTCTTGGATAAAAGTCAATCGTGGGATGAAGCACTTGAAAAATTTCAGGATGAACGCAAACCGGATACCGATGCCATTGCCGATCTTGCCCTGGATAATTTTTATGAAATGCGCGACCATGTAGCCAATAAACGTTTTATAAAAAAACGAAAATTGGAAATGCAATTGGAACAGCGGTTTCCGGAATATTTTTCTAAGTATTCCCTCGTTACTTTTAACGAACACATATCTTACGAAAAAGCAATGTTACAAGGGCGCAAACAGGATGAGATCTTATTGGAAATTGCAGATCAGGTGGAGCGGGAAAAATGGCCTTTGGAGCGAGTCCTGGCTTATGTACAAGAGAAAACGGATGTCTGATTTTCTTGTTGAGCGGATTGCCTTATCGAAAAGGTAGGTACAATTAGTGGCAGTCATCTTTAGCTTTGATTTAAGATGACTGCCACTAATTGTTCTAAGTGATGTACCCTTACTTTGGTTTGTCGTAATTTAACATCCAATTGATGCCAAATTTGTCAATCAGGGAGCCAAAACGAGCACCCCAGAAAGTGTCATCAAGCGCCATGGTTACCTGACCACCCTCGGCAAGCAAAGGGAATAGCCGGTTGATTTCCGCTTCGGACTCACAGTTGATCGATAAACTAACGGAATTGCCAAAGTTCACCGGTTGCCCTGGCATACTATCAGAAGCCATGAGCGTCAACTCATCTGTCATCAGACAGGCATGCATGACTTTATCTTTATACTCATCAGGTACTTCCATCGGAGATCCTTCAAAGGTCATAACTTCTGTTTTTCCTCCTAAACAGGACTGGTAGAAGTTCATCGCTTCACGACAATTTCCTTCAAAAAATAAATAGGCGTTAATGTCTTTCATCTGTTGAATAGTTTTGGTGAGAAATTAATACACAAATATAAACAAAATGTTTTTAAATAAAAATAAAATCTGTTTTATTTAAAACACTTTCATCGAATAATGCTTTCCACTCATATCGTCCTGCTTTCTGTTCATCTATATATAAGTAATGGGTAGGTCGCTAAGTGGGTGAATTTGATTAACTTCCCTTGAATAATTTCAATCACCAAAATTTAGCACCATGAAAAAACAGTTCCTCCTAATGACTTTGCTAGCTGCAACGCTTCAATTAAGCTTTGCTCAATTAACCCTTCCACCTAGTGGTGCGAACCAAAAGTCGGTCGTCACACAATACATTGGTGCCCTGGCACATGTTACTATAAGCTATAATAGCCCAGATGTTACCGCGCCAAATGGTACGGATCGCCGGGGCCAAATTTGGGGGAAAACGGTACCTTACGGACTTTCTCCCAATACCTTTGGTTCCGCTAAAAACATCCCCTGGCGCGCGGGTGCCAATGAAAACACCGTGGTTGAATTTTCCCACGACATGACCGTTCAGGGAAAACCAATCAAAGCCGGCGCTTATGGGCTCCACATTATTCCTCAGGAAAACGGCCCCTGGACCCTCATCTTTTCTAATAATAGTTCTTCCTGGGGAAGTTATTACTACGATCAGGCAGAGGATGCCCTGCGCGTGACCACTACGCCAGAGAAGAGCGAATACAACGAATGGTTGACTTTTGAGTTTACAGATCGCCAGCCAACATTTGCGGTAGCTGCTTTAAAATGGG
>CBDUIU010000434.1:0-4586 GCA_965367335.1 uncultured Saprospiraceae bacterium | reverse complement strand
ATTGCAGACACACAGATATTATTTTTTATTTTCCTAATTTTGTAGGGTGGAGTGACCTCGGTTGCTCCACCATTACATTTTAAAATTTAGAAATGAAAAAATATATCTATTGGATTATTGTCCTGAGTTGTATGGTGACAGCTGATTTAGCAGCACAAAAAGTCAATCAATTAAACTCCTGGTGGACCTATGCTGGTAACCATCAAGTCTCCCAAAAAATAAGTTTACATACTTTGTACTCATTCAGGCGCCATGATTTTGTCAGTGATTGGCAGCAATCTTTACTTCGTCTTGGTATCAATTACCATTACTCTGACAAACTTATTTTATCGTCAGGCTATGATTGGGTGGTGACTTTTCCTTATGGCGAACAACCCATAGCGAAAAAGACGACTGAACAAAGAATTTACGAACAAATCACCTTGAAAAACAAAGTTAGTTCTATTGGTGTTATACATCGATACCGCCTGGAACAACGTTTCTTCAATAATACGACGAGGCACAGGATGAGATATCGATTAACGACACAGGTTCCTTTAACAAAAGGGGGACCTGATCAATCCAAACTTTTTTTCTCCCTGTTTAATGAAATTTTTATAAACTTTGGGGAAAAGGCGATCGGTCATTATTTCGATCAAAACTGGTTTTATCTGGGTCTGCATTACGCTTGCAAAAATGGCTTAAATATTAAGGCAGGTTATATGAATCAGTACCTGGTAAAGGGGGACAATGTGCAAATTGAAAATAACCATACCCCCCAGTTCGGGATTTCTTATAATTTCGATTTTCGCAAATAAATTCCATTAATGACCAAACAAATAATGGAAATAATCATCTATGGTACTTAATCAATTAAAGGCTGGACTAGATGTAGATGACCTTGAGTTTGATAATGCGCTGTATCCTGAGTCAATGCATGATCATTCTACTTTTCATTTTACACCCATTGAGATTTCAATTAAAGCGGCTCAATATTTAGTGGACGAACCGGGGACAAAAGTATTAGATATTGGTTCGGGAGCAGGAAAATTTTGTCTGGTGGGTGCAGCCTGTACGGAAGGGCATTTTACAGGTGTCGAACATCGATTGGGTTTGCATCAGGCAGCTAATCAGGTTATGAATAAAAAGCAACTGTCAAATATTGAGTTTATCCATGCTAATATTATCACCATAGATTTTCGTCAATATCAAGCCTTCTACTTTTACAATTCTTTTTTTGAAAATATTTTTCCGGGTGATAAAATAGATGATACAGTGCTGGTGCAAAAAGAATTGTATAAAGCGTATTCTACTTATGTTAAAGGCCAATTAGACGCCATGCCGACGGGTACCCGACTGGTTACGTATTATAGCTCGTATCATGAGGTACCGGAAAGTTATAAGGCAATTACCAAGATCGAAGAACAAAAGCTGACGATGTGGGAGAAAAAATCTTAGTCCTGCCTTCGGTGTACATCTTTAGCTAGACTGTTTTCTTTATCCAACTATTCGCCGGATCAAAACGTCCGAGCTTAATACCTCTACTAAGCTCGGACATCTCCGTACCCATGTTTATCTGGCGGGTGTGAAACGCTCTACTGTATTCTCTGCTGGTGGAATTGTTTGCAGGTAAGCAAAGATCGCTTGCAAATCCTCCTCGGTCATTCCTGCGTAAGTATTCCAGGGCATGACGGTTTGAAAATCGCCAGCTTTCACCGCTTGCGCTACGTAGTTGCTGTCAACAAAAAACTTAAACCGCTGGACAAATTGTGCTGCCGTCCAGTTGCCGATACCGCTGGCATGGGGAGTGAGGTTGGCCGCTCTTACCGTCGAACCATCTTCAAAGGTAAATTCCATCCCTCCGGCAAAGTCAGGGCCAATGAAAGTGCCATCCTCTTTTTGCTTGGTATGACAACTATAACAGGAAGCTGCCGTAACCAGGTATTCACCGTAAGCTACTTTATTTGATTTAGGTGGCGCAGGTTTTAAATTGGCTTTTTGAGGAATGAAATTGATAATGATATTCATTGGGAAATCAGACGAAGAAGGCTCCGTATCAAACTTAACAGGTTCCAGCGTACGTAAATAAGCAATGACGGACTTGATATCCGCTTCGTCAAGCTGACCAAAGTTGGGGTGAGGCATAATGGGAAATAAGGCTTTGCCATCCTTATGAACGCCACATGTGATAGCTCTGAAAATGTCCCCGTCTGACCAGCTTGATAAGTGATGAGGAGTCAGGTTGGTAGATACGTACTTGCCTGGAAACCCCAGACGTTGATCATGCACTTCGCCTCCTACTCCCCTGGTTCCAGGCTTACTCGGTGCGGCAAACAGGGACCAATCACGTTGTGAGTGACATTCCATGCAAACCATAACGTTGTTGGCCAGGTAAGCACCTCGTTCCAATTGAGCAGCGGTACCCGCAATTTTCATTTCAGGAGCTGGACCGACATTAGGAAATGCTACTTTAACATAAGTAAATCCAGCGAGTAATAGGATTACAATTATACCCACTACATAAGACAGCATTTTTAACCATTTATTTTTCATGATTGCTACATTTTGGGGATAAACAATACACGAAAATAAGTGGGGTAATTCACTAAAAATTGTACAAAAGTAACATGTCACCAGGGCAGGATACCCGGCAATGGCGATTTCTTCTTTTTGTATTGACTGGGGGTCATTCTGGCAAATTCTCTAAAAACCCTGATAAAATGGGACTGGTCATAAAAACCACATTCATACCCTATTTGAGTAAGGTTCTTATCGGATCGGTGCATGAGGTCAATAGCGCGAAGGAATTGTTTATAACGCAATAATTTTCCTGGTGTCATACCCATCCATTCCTTGAAAATACGGTGAGTATGCATTTTGCTATACCCCGAATAGGCTTCCACATTGGGCCGTTTACCCATAAGCACATCCTGCTCCAAACGCAGGGTCATCTGATACAATTTTACGGCAAGTGATAGATCAGTTTGCTTGAGTTTTTTACAAAAATAATCTTCGAGCCATATTGCCCTTTCCTGAAAAGAAGTGAATTGCTTAATGTGGTCTTCAATGTAGGCCAGATCTCCAAACATTTCCCAATCCATCACTTCATCCTGAAATACTTCTACGGGGATTCCCCAAAAAGCTTTTACGGCGGTAGGTAACATAGTTAAGCCAATGGAGTGCAGGCCTTCCATATCAAAATATATAGGCTGGGTGTGCAAACCTGTTATAAAGCAAAAAGTATCGGTCGGATTGAAGATATTTGAATTGATCTTTTTACCATTGACACTTTCAATTTTCTCTCCCAGGTAAAAAATCAATGAGATGGTATTGTTAGGTAGGAACTGTACCCTCAAAGGTATGTTAACTTTCCTCTCAAATATCGAAAGGACAAGGCTGTTCAATTTGGTCGGTATGTATTCCCTGTATTCCAAGATTACTCCTCTGATGCATATCAGCTAATAACGATTGTGCTTAAGTAGTTCTTGTGAAATCCGTCAAATAAATACCTTAAATAAAGTTAGGAAGATTAAATGATTATTTAGCTATTTCCTTTTAAAAATACGTGTTTTACGGGATTAAAGTCCTGTATTATTGTTTCGAATAAAGCTTGGAGAATGTGATTCTCGTACTAACTTGAAATGCTGATGACGTGGTCTTACCTGCGCCAGGACATCTAACTCCTGCTCACTTACATAACCGATTCGCGGATACCCACCTGTCACCTGTGCATCCCGCATCAACAAAATGGGTTGACCGGAAGGTGGCAGCTGAATACAGCCCGGGAAAACGGGTACACTTTGTTTTAATCTCGCCGGCTTGCATTGAAGCTTCGGTCCGTCCAGCAGCAGACCTATCCGATTGCTTTCTGAAGAAAAAGAGAATTTCTCCGAAAATAACTGTTGTTTACTACTTTTTGTCAATGAAGAAAATTCCGGTCCTGGATAAAATGTAATTTCCAGCTCATCTTTAGCAGAGATGGTGGAACTAAGTTTCATTTCGGTAAAAAATAACCCCTCAGGACGATCGTCCCAATGAAGAATATCACCTTTACGGAGCGTCCGTTCGGTAAGTGGTGCCAGGGCTTTCAGTTTTAGCATTCCTTTGCCGTTTTCGATACGCAGCGGGCCTTCTTCGGCTTGCAGGGCGAGATATGCCCGCATGCCTTGCTGAATCATTTGCCCGGATAAATGGTCTCCCTTTTTCACCTCGATCGTACTGTAAAGCGACAGGGGTTCTCCATTGAGCGTCCAGTAGGCATCAGCACCGGTCAAAGCGATCCGCGTATCCGCTAAGAACTCAATCCGTGGAGGTAACAGGCTACATTCGAGGAGCTGGGCGTTGGGCTTGTTTCCGAGAATCAGGTTAGCTCGACGGGCGGAGGTACGGTCCATCGCTCCACCTGCAGGGATAGCATAGAAAGCCAGGCCAGGATTACCGAGGTCCTGAAGGGTGGTGAGGAGGCCGGAGCTGAGCATCTTTAAGGAGGGCATAGGCTAAAGGGGTGATGAACTAATAATTCCATTGTAGTCAAAAAAAGTAAGCTTAGATTTTTGTATGGCCTGGTATTCCTCCTGGCTAATCGCCTCTAGCTGAATACAATCAGC
>CBDUIU010000433.1:0-4589 GCA_965367335.1 uncultured Saprospiraceae bacterium | reverse complement strand
GCTGGACAATTTGCCTCCCACGCAACAAATCGGACTGGTAGCTTATGGGCACCGTCGGCAAAAATATTGTCAGGATGTCGAATTTCTCGTCAACATGGACAATGCAGATAAACAGCAGGTTCGGGAATCCATTGGTAATATTAAACCTTTGGGTAGAACGCCCCTCGCCTACTCCGCCGAACAAGTCATCAACCAACTTCGCACTTCCAAAAAAAAGGCGACCATCATCCTTATTACCGATGGGATAGAATCTTGTAATGGTGATCTTTGCGCAGTGATCAAAAAAGCCAAAGCGGAAGGTATCGAATTTAAGCTACACATCATCGGTTTTGGACTGAAAGATGGCGAGACCGAAGCATTGAAATGTGCTGCCGAAGCCGGGGATGGCCAATACCATGATGCCGCAGATGCCAGTGGCTTACAAATGGGCCTGGAGGAAGCCACGGTCGCAACCATAGATACTATTAAATATGATCTTCCGGTCAAACCCGAGAAAAATTTCAGTGCTTATGTTACCAAAAACGGAGAATCAATAGATGCCTGGGTTAGAGCGTTTCCGGTCGGAGAAAACAAAAAAGGTAATGCGCTCCGTACCTATGCTGATACCGGATTCATGAGCTTAACTCCTGGCTTGTATGACCTGCAATTCCAAGCACTTGGTGGCAGTGATGTAGCTTCCGTGATGCTGTATAAGGTTGAGGTCTTTGCAGACTCAGTAGTTCACCGAACCATGAGCTTTGATGCCGGAAAATTAGCCTTGTCAACCTTTGTCAATGGAGAGCCTGCGGATGCCTCTGTATATATTTACCCGAAAGGAAGCAAAACGAAAGCAGCGGGTGGCAGAACTTATAAAAAAACGATGACCACTGAACTGGATCCAGGCATCTATGATGTAGATATCAACGCTATCCAGGTTAAAGGCTCCAACGCTAAACATCACATCGAAAATGTAGAGATCAAAGCCAATGAGACCACAGAAATAAGCCATGATTTTAGAAGTGGGAAAATCACTGTTTCGGCCACTAACAATGGTGAAGGATGGGATGCTACGGTGTACATCAAATCCCAGGAGACAGGTAAGAATCCAGGGGGTGGCCGTACCTATGGCAAATCCCACACGTCGGAAATCACACCTGGCTTATATGATGTTACGATCCAGGCACTAAGAATAGACGGCATTCATACCAAACATATCATTGAGAATGTGGAAGTCAAGGCCGATGAAATAACAGAGCTCTCTCATGACTTCAAAACGGGCACGCTATCTATTGGCACACAAGTTAATGGAGCTTTGATCGATGCAATGGTTAATATTAGGGAAGCTTCAAGTAACACGAGTTGCGGTGGCGGCAGGACCTATACTTCTCCAAAAAGCAACCCTAAAATTACCCTGCTCAATCCCGGCACTTATCATATAGTAATTAGAACCCTGGGTAAACATAAAGGAAAAGAAGAGCAATTTACGGTGGAGGTTGTTGCAGGAGAAACCGTATCGCGGACAGTTAAATTTTAATAATAAAATACTGCTTTCAGCAAGGATCGATCAGGAGCAAAAATTGGTTTAACAATAAATTTTTGTGCTTCATCTGGAGCAGGTTGCATTTCCATGACGGTTTCCAGGTCTTCTGCAAAAAAGTGATTTTCATCTATAGCAAACAAGCGAAATTTACCTACATTGGTTGCCAACTCTAAACCTGTTTTTCCCTGGCGGATAATGAAATTTCCCAGGAAGGGATGTTTATATTTGCCGAAGTATTTTGATGCCACATCTTCCTTTAAGTCAACTTGCAGTTTTGGTCTGTTAGGTTCCGATGCAAAATTTATCACGCTAGGGTTGGCGATGCCTTCACCTATTTTTGCTTCCAAAATATCTTTAAGCAAAAGCATGAGCTGCTGGTTAGCCACATTTTTGCCCAGGTAGGTATTTACCTGATGTACCACAACCAGATCATCCTCTGGAAAAACGACAATCCGATGTCCTCCCGATCCACTGGCGTAAAACATTCGATGTCCATAAAAGTCATCTGATACCCACCATAGGTATCCATATCCTCCTCTTTTTCCAAAAGCACCAAGATCCTTAGAAATAGTGCTAGTTGATTTTCTTACCCAATCGGCAGGAATCAATTGTTGATTATTCCATTTTCCTTGATTGAGATAAAGTAAGCCAAACCTCGCCATATCCCTGGCAGACATTTTAAATAAGTAAGCAGGATGTTGGGATATTTCCGGTTCATAACGATAGTGCCCATCCATTAAGCGAAAATCCTCCATCCCCAAAGGCTGAGCCAGTTTTTGATAAAACACTTCAAACACTTGATTCCCGATTTGTTGCTCTAAAATAGTACTCAGCACATTAAAATCCCAATTATTATAATACCAGTAAGTGCCCGGAGCGTGGCTTCCTCTGGCCGGAAGATTTTTGGCCATGCTTTTTGGAGAATAGGCTGCAGGTAAGTATATGCCTGACCTGGCAGACAAAAGATCGCCAATTGTAGCTTTTTTTTCTTCATCCGTCAAAGAAGAGACATCGTCGATACCCAATGACTGCAAGTTATTAGTTAAATCTAATTGCCCGTTATTAATGTAAACGCCATACAAAGCATTCATATAACTTTTTCGAATGGAGTGGGTCATAAATCTTCGAGTCACGTCTCCTTTTGACAATAGTACTTTTCCCCGATAAATCACTAACAATGTAGCGGCCTGAGAACTATCAAATCTGCTGACAATCCTTTCTAGAGTCTCTTCAGAAAACCCGGCTTCGGTTACATCGGCATATTGCAACCAGTGTTTTCCGGGAACAGAATGTTGGGATAATAAACCATTGATGCACCATAAGGAAATAAGGGCTACAAGTAGCCATTTTAATAATTCGCTTCTTTGTTTCATGATATTAAAGATTAGAAAGGTTATTTACAAAAGGCTTCATTTTTTCTTGAAAAACCAGTAAAATGCAATCAAACCCAGCCCTCCGAATAACAACAATACTCCTGCATATAAAGCTGGATTATCTAATTCTACAAAAATAAATTCATCCAGAGTCAGGGCAACGATAAAGCCTAGACCTATTCCGAAAGTAAACATTCCGAGCCTTAAAGTATTGGGTAAAAATCGATCGTTGAGGTATTCCTTCGGGTCAAGGCCTTTTTCCAGGAGTGCCATTCTCTCTTTATGTCTGGTTGTCACGATAATATAAGCTAAAGAGACAATCAGGACGACGATGGTTAATACAATTAATGCAATGACAATTAAATCCATGTTATATTATTTAAAAGGATGGACGGGAGAGAAGGTCACTTGGGTTACAAAAAATTACATTTTAATTTTCATTGTAACCAACTTTTTTAAAAATACGTCTCTCTTTATAGTATATGTTAGAAGACACGGCTTATATCCAGCAAATACTGGAGCAGGGATCACAACGCGCCTTTCAAGCACTCTTGAACAGGTACCAAAATCGTGTTTTCACTTTATGCTTTAAGATCATTAAGGATAGAGAAGAATCAGAAGAAGTAGCACAAGATGTTTTTGTGAAGTGTTTCAAACAACTCAAGCAGTTAAAGGATACGGCCAAGTTCCGTCAATGGCTGTTGAGGATTGCTTATACTAAAGCAATTGATCGGGTGCGAAAAAAAAGAATCTTACGTGTTGAACTTGATGAAACGGATCGACAATTTCCAATTGAAAAAAACACCCCATTACTCCTAACCATCAAAGCAGATCAACGGAAATTGCTCTCCAAGGCCATCCAACAATTGGAGCAGGAACAAGCGGCTATCATTACATTATTTTATTTGGAAGAGTTATCGATAAAAGAGATTGTGGACATCACGGGTATGTCCGTCAGCAATGTCAAAATAAAATTATACCGGGCCAGGAATCAATTAAGAACGACCCTTTCCACACTTGCAAAAAACAATTTAGAAGATTTAATTTGAATGTGAAATATGATACATCTAAAAGAACATGAATTATGGGACTATATTGACAAGTCTCTTCCCCTTGAAAAAATGGACAGGGTAAATACACACCTGAAACTTTGTTCGAAGTGCCAACAGGTCTATCAATCCCAATTAGAGTTCCATCAGGAGTTGAAGGAAATAAAGCATGACATTCCTTCCTTAGCTTTCTCTAAAAATGTCATAACAAGACTGGAGAAAGAACTAGCGATAGACAAAAGTCTTCAATTCTGGTTACAGTTTACCAAAGTAGCTATCGCAAGTGCTTTAGGTTTTACTCTGCTCACTATGCTTTTCATTTTAGGTTCGCAAAATATCGAGCTTCCCTTAATAAAAACTGAATTAGTTCAAGCGACATTCGTTTTATTGGTCGCTGGTATATTAGCATGGGCATTTTATGGATTAGATGTTTTACTAATTCACCTAAATAAAAAGCAAGTTAATTGATCCACTAGATTTCATACTATCTACCATGGCAAAAAAGAACCTCCAGTATTTCAAGTGAGTGAATACTGGAGGTTCAAGTTTTAATTATAGAGTTTGTTCGATCTTATTTAATGATCATCAACTTTTGCACATAAAGTGTTTTTGCTTAAATCAAGTCTGCAGGTTATAAGAAAGTCCATA
>CBDUIU010000432.1:0-4593 GCA_965367335.1 uncultured Saprospiraceae bacterium | reverse complement strand
GACCAGTGAGCGTAACAAAGTATTCTATTTTTTCAAAAACATGGCCTCTTAAAACTTTTCAGCAAATTTTGAATGACATCATGAATATAATACAAAACACTTAAAAACATCTATTTAACATAATATCAATTATAGGAAAGAAATATAGTTCCAAGCTATCCAGATATCGTATAAACGGACTGATTACAGGTTGAATCCTTTTGTGTGATTACAATAAGCTAAGCCTGCTTGTTAGTTAGGTATCACTGTGTATTACAGCATCTATATCCTACAAAAATCTCAGGTGCAGATGATTCTACTAAATTTCGCTGTACAGCCCACAGTCCAGAAAAATTTCCTACAGACGATTCTCAGCGGCTTTATCTGAACTAGATTTCTCTGTGTACGAGATCTATTAGGCTACTTAGCTATTCTTTGATGTACAGATGTTTAGCATGATTCGCTGTACAGCCCACAGCCCGGGAAAATTACCCACAGACGATTCTCAGCGGCTTTATCTGAGCTAGATTTCTCTACAGACGATTCTCAATGGCTTTATCACTGCTAAATATTGCGGTGCACAGATCTAGTGAGCTACTTGTAACATATGCTACAACCGCATATCCCCTGTTTGTAAATTTATATCATACTGTCTGTATTTATAAATAAAAAAGCCGCTATTTAACATAATGTTATTATTGGAAGAAATTAGCCCATACGTCAAATCACTTAGTACCTAAAAGCAAGTACTGTGTATATAGTATCAGCTTGATTTGTTCCTAAGTATATTGAAGTAAGTTTTTACATGTGTTTTGTTAGAAAATGCAATTTCACTCAAAGGATAGTCTATTTTTTGACTAATTTACTATCAGAATAGACAGTATAGTTTTTAAGTAGTGCAGGGAAAGATCAATTGATCTTTCCCTGATACTTCTTTTGTCTACTCCCCCATTTGAAACAACCAAAATGAATGTCATGAAAAAGTTGATGATCTTTTTCTCTACTTGTATGCTATGTTCCTGCGTTACAAATTCTAAATTCCAGGAAGAGTTGATCTTACATCATAATTGGGAGGACAGGGCACTTGCACTGGCTGCAGAGGTGGAAGAAATTCAAGGGCGGCATAAGTATGAAATGTCACAGATGTGGCAGTTAATTGGGTCTCTTAAAGCTGATAGTAGTCAAATGGTCAGTTATATCAAACACCTGGAAACTAAAAATCCGAAATCGGCGCCTTTGATCCGTGACCTTCGCAAATTACAATTCTTAAATGATTCTCTGACAAGAGTGGTCCACCAACTCAAATCTGTACACAACTCCTCTCCCACTGTTTCTCCAACCCAACAAAATCCTGTAGCAGACAGAAAACCAGCAAAGGGCCGTATGGGTGAATTAGAAAGATTTGTGGTTCAAAAAATGAAGAATTTACCCGATGGTAAAGCCAATGTAAAGGTTGTCGGGCAGCAGCTTTTTTTAAACTTGTCCGATCAGCTGATTTTTGATTCTGGCGCCATTAAAATTGAATCCAGAGGGATACCGGCTTTGAGTATGCTGGCGGAAGTATTGGAAGAATTTGAGGATTTTACCATAATTGTCATTGGGCATACGGATAATGTGCCTATCCACCGAAAAAATATTCGTGACAATTGGGATTTATCCGTACTCCGTGCTTCCTCCATTGTCCGGTCCTTAGTTAATGATTATCGTTTTGCTCCGACCCGTATCATCGCTGCAGGTCATGGTGAATACGATCCCGTTACGCAGGAAGATTCAGCGTATGCCAGAGCGAAAAACCGCAGAATCGAGATTGTATTAACCCATACTTCAATGGTGGGTCATGCTTCATTGTAGTTGTATTGTTAAAAGTGACATCAATTACTTACTCTGGGATCGAGCAAGGCATATATGATATCCACCAGGATGTTGATCAGGATAAATACAAGCGTGGTAAATAGGATGCCTCCCAAAACAACCGGGATGTCGAAACTCAACAGTGCGTCTACCGTTACTTTGCCCAGTCCTTGATAATTAAAGACATTCTCAACAAAAAAAGCACCAGCTAATAAAGCTGCTAACCAACCGGAAACAGCCGTTATCACCGGGTTCGCAGCATTTCTTAGCGCATGGCGAAACCAAATACGCAGCTTTGACAATCCTTTTGCCCGTGCCGTGCGAATATAATCCTGCGACAGTACGTCCAGCATGGCAGATCGGGTAAGCTGCGTTATAATAGCTACCGGACGGACCCCCAGAGCCAAAGCTGGAAGCCAGATATTTTTCCATACTAACTGCTCATCTCCAAAGTCATCTAACTCCACCAAACTTCCCTGCAAATTCAACCCGGTATAGGCTGCCAGCCAATAGCCGAATAATAATGCAAAAAACATAGCCGCCACATAACTGGGTACAGAAATGCCAAAGACTGAAAAAATCACCGCAAAGTGATCCCACCAGGTATTGTGTTTGATCGCTGCCAGGGTGCCCAGACAAACGCCAATGATGGTGGCAATTAAAATGGCCACCAAAGCTAGAATAATTGTTTGCGGAATTGCAGCGAACAGGATCTCTGCTACTGGCCGACCGGATTGGTAACTCTCCCGTAAAAATGGCTTTTTTAATACCCAAACAGATTGTTCCGTCTCACGAATTGTCACATATGAATATTCAGCTAAGTAACTACTCCCCTGCTGATAACAACTTATCGGAGATAAATCATTTAAGTATTTTCCTAACTGCACATATAGTGGTTGATCCAATCCTAATTCTGAGCGTTTAGCTTCCAGCGCACCGGCATCTGATCGCTGACCAAAAGTCAAACGGGCAGGATCAACCGGAGATAAATAAATGATTGAGGTGATGATCACTACTACGGAAATCATTACGAAAATTCCAGTAAAACATCTTTTGAGAATGTAAAATAACATTCGAAATTATATTGTTGGAAAATGTGCCGACCAGCCTTTGCTTATTTAGTCATGGTGCGTTTCACGGCATCTAACCACCCTTTATACAATGCTTTACGCGTTTTTTCTTCCATCTGCGGCTGAAACGCTTGATCAGACTTCCAGGTCTTTTGGAGGTCCGATAGTTTCCAAAATCCAGTTGATAAGCCTGCCAGGTAAGCTGCCCCTAAGGCTGTCGTTTCAATAATAGCAGGTCGTTCAACGGGAACCCCCAGCATATCTGCCTGAAATTGCATGAGCAGGTTGTTCGCACAGGCCCCTCCGTCAACTCGAAGGGAAGTAAGCTTGCACTTCGAATCTTTCTCCATGGCCAGTAATACATCCTTGGATTGGTAGGCTAAAGAATCCAGGGTAGCTCTGACAATATGCGACTTCGTTGTACCACGCGTTAGACCGTAAATCGCGCCTCGGGCATACATATCCCAATAGGGAGCACCCAGGCCAGCGAATGCAGGAACCACGTAGACGCCCCCGGTATCCTCTACCTTCATGGCAAAGAATTCGGAGTCAGGCGCATCATCAATAATTTTAAGCCCATCACGCAGCCATTGAATCGCAGCACCGGCAATAAAAACGGAACCTTCTAAAGCATAGGTAACTTTACCGTCTATTCCCCAGGCAATTGTTGTCAGCAGCCCTGAACGGGAAGTAATCGGTTGATCACCGGTATTCATTAACAAAAAACATCCGGTGCCATAGGTGTTTTTGGCCATTCCTGGCTCATAACAAGCTTGTCCGAATAAGGCTGCTTGCTGATCCCCGGCAATACCTCCGATAGGAATGGCTTCGCCAAAAAGCGCAGGATCTGTTTCTCCATAAATTTCGGAACTATTTTTTACCTCCGGCAATACGCTTTCTGGAATTTTTAAGGCTTTCATTAATTTAGCATCCCACTCCAACTTGCGAATATTGTACAGCATGGTCCGGGAGGCATTGGTATAGTCTGTGATATGGACCTTCCCTCCGGTTAGTTTCCAAACGAGCCAGGAGTCGACCGTACCAAATGCCAGTTCTCCTTTTTTGGCGAGCTGTCTGGCACCAGGTACATTATCCAAAAGCCATTGGATTTTAGTACCGGAAAAATAGGCATCGATTACCAAACCGGTGTTTTTACGAACATAGTTTTCGAGCTTGGCTTTTTTCAATTTTTCGCAAATACCAGCGGTACGACGATCTTGCCAAACAATGGCATTGGAGATCGGTTCTCCGGTTAGGCGATTCCAAACGATCGTCGTTTCCCGCTGGTTAGTGATGCCGATCCCGGCGATGTCACCGGGGCGCACCTCGCATTTTTTAATTACCTGCCTGGCTACATGCAATTGACTTCGCCAAATTTCGTTTGCATTGTGTTCTACCCATCCAGGTTGAGGATAATTTTGAGTAAATTCTTTTTGGGCAGTCCCCTTTATTTTTCCTTTTTTATCAAATAGTATTGCTCTGGAACTGGTCGTGCCCTGATCAAAGGCGAGGATATATTTAGACATAGGTTTCGGTTGATTGTTTGTTTAGTTAGGATTTTTCAATTCCGCTTACAAAGAAATATGCTGGTAAATATAGGATTTTTTTAGAAGTCCTTATATTGCTGACTCATTAGATTTGTTCTGGCCTAGCTGGTCGAGCGAAATGAGAAAAATTTTATTCTGGACAAGGC
>CBDUIU010000431.1:0-4601 GCA_965367335.1 uncultured Saprospiraceae bacterium | reverse complement strand
GCTTATTCCTTTACCTGTCAGTAACCTTGAAAAGATCAATTACAAAATTATTCTTAAATAAAGAAAATTAAACTTATGTCTTTCCAACAATATACCTTCATTGTAATTGTCGTTGTATTCCTTTTCCCAGCTTGTCAAAATGTTGATGGTGAACTACCTGATGGCACGAAGGCAATCGCAACTTCCACTGTCGACTATGGCAACCGGAATGCAGCTGCTCCCGAACAACTACAGGACTACGGCCAGTTTGTCGGCAAATGGGATTGCACTATCTCTAACCTTGATAGCACTAACGCCTGGGTGGAAAACAAGGCGACCTGGGTATTCACTTATATCCTGGATGGCCACGTTATTCAAGATTATTGGACCAACCCCGGTACACAGAGCGCGAATGCTAGAATCTATCGAGGGACCAACATCCGCAGCTATAATCCAAAGTTGCAAGTATGGCAATGCGCCTGGGTGGAAAATAAGACCAATGCCATGTCTGGTATCTGGCAGTCTTACCGGAATAATGATGATGAAATCATTTTGCACGATGGTACGGAAACCTGGGAAATCGTTTTCTTCAATATTTCAGCCAACCATTTCGACTGGCGTTGGGATGTTAAACAAAAGGATGGATCGATGAAAACGGTTTCTAAGATAGTTGCAAAAAGAAGTTCCTAATAATATCATGATAAAAGAATTTTTCATCGCTTTGATTCTCCTTGGAATTGTAGCTTGTATACAAAATACACCTACCACGATGTATGACCGATCTTGGAATAACAATGATCGTACTTTTTTGCTGAGTCAATTAGATTCTTCTCTAAATTTGATCATTACTGAGGTGAAAACCCTGGATGAAGAACAGTGGAATTGGCGTGCCGAAGAAGCGGACTGGACGATTCACCAAATCGTAGAGCACTTGATTGTGCATGATGAATTGTTTTATCGGGAAGCCAGGGTGTTGACCGGTTTAGACGTAATGATGCCCCAGGTAGATGCCTTGTTTAGCGATGATGAAACGATAATAAGTTATCGGGAAATTACACCTGAAAACAAGGGCAAGGCGCCAGCTTATTTGGAACCAATTGGTCGTTGGTGTTCGAAGGAAGAAGCCCTGGCTGGATACCAAAAGATACGACAGGCCTTAATTCAGTTCGTAGCGATCACCAATAAAGATTTACGAAAATATTATACGAGCAGTGGGAGAGGACCTACAAAATTTCGAGATTTGCATCAGTTGTTATTGATCAGTGTGGCACATACGCAACGTCATTATCAACAGATTGTGGCAGTGAAGGAGCGTTTTAGAGTTTTAGGTTGATTCCAACTAACACCTATCTAATTAATAATAATAGCTCGCCCCGCTCTCCAATAATTCTTTTCTGCACACGTCAGTTCCTCAACCCAAGTCAATCAATAACGTTCAATATCTGTATTAATAATACTATGAAAATCATCCCAAAACAAATTTTCTAAACCAACTTGCTTCCTTAAAATATTCCAGGCTATGGCCTGACCCAACACCTCAACCTGAATGCCGCGGTATTTCCGCCAGCCGCTTACCAACAGCGGGGTCAACCAGGGCCAGACCTTCAACACAATAGCCTGTGATAAACCATATCGATTGGTGGGTGTCAAAATCATGGAAGGTTTGAAGAAACTCAGGCGATCAAACAGGAGGGCAACTAAGGCGTCATTAAGCTCACCTTTGCTGCGAAGGTAAAAAGAGGCAGATTGTGCAGCTGTGCCAACAGATGACAACAATTCGAAGTGGCGAACCCCGGCTTGTTTGCCGGCCTCTGCAAAATCTAACACTGCCTGCTGGTCAATTTTCAAAAAGTCCTCCTTGCTTACTTTGGAGGGTTGCCCGACACCCAGCGTACAAATTGCGATGTGGTGGCCGCACAGGTATTCCTGATAGGATTGAGGATCAATAATGTCGATCTGATACTGTCGGACCCGGGTATCTGAGATATGGTTAAGACTACGGCGGCCCAGAAGCGTCAGCTGTTCCAGTTGAGGCAACTGTAGTAAGGACTTGACAACTTCTCCGCCAACTGCTCCGGTAGCGCCCATCATTACGATTCGTAGTGGGGTCGGAGAGGGGGTGGATGTTTTTTCCATGATAGTGTATTATTTTAGATACGTGCCCGGTAGTAATGGCAAGGTAGGAAAAATGCAATGGGAAATTCGCTGATGAACTTTTACTTATAAATACTTAGTAAAAAAATCACTTAAAAAAATTCCCTAAAGGTTTCATTATTCCATAAACTCCATTACCTTTGCGTCGCTTTAAGCCAAAAGCAGGAGGAGTGGCAGAGCTGGTTTAATGCACTGGTCTTGAAAACCAGCGTAGGCGAAAGTCTACCGGGGGTTCGAATCCCTCCTCCTCCGCAAAACACCTAAAAAGGTCATCTGTATGTACGGGTGGCCTTTTTGTTTGTCCTTCTTTTCCTTATCATTCTCCCATGAACAAACAACACCACTCCCTCCTTACCACCTTTTACCAAGCCTTCCAAAATCTGGATGCTGCCACTATGGCTGCCTGTTATCATCCCAAAGCCCAGTTCAACGATCCGGTATTCCAGGATCTTCAGGGCGAAGAGATTGGCCAGATGTGGGCAATGCTGATCGAGCGAAGCAAAGGGCAGTTAGACATCCAATTTAGCAATATCACCGCGGATGATCAGAAAGGCGCAGCAGTATGGGAAGCCAAGTATAGTTTCTCGGCGACCAAACGTCCGGTGCATAATGTGATCCATGCATCGTTTGAATTTCAGGACGGAAAAATTATCCGGCATACGGATCAGTTTGATCTTTGGAAGTGGACCAGAATGGCCTTGGGGCCAGTAGGTTATCTGTTAGGATGGAGTTCGTTGTTGCAGAATAAGGTGAGGGCACAAGCAAAACAAGGCTTGAACCGCTATCAAGAGCGGCTAGGTTCAGCTTCTTAGTTAAACTCAATTTATTAAGCGATTGATTCGTTCTTTCCTCATTGCTTCACATCTAATAAGAATAAAATGAAAATTGCTAAGCTAGTTGCTTTATTTTTCCTGTCTTCCATACAGCTTGTTTTTTGTCAAACCAATAATGAGGTAGCTGTTACTGCTGACTCCGTTGCATGGAAGACTCACACAGATAGTATGTATGCTGTTCAATACCCGGAACACTGGGAGTTTAATGCATCCGGGATGAGCGGTTCTACTTTTCTGATTTTTAGTCCACTGACGTCGGCTGAAGACCTTTTTCGCGATAATGTCAATCTGATGATCCAGGATTTAACCGGCCACAACTTATCTCTGGACTTGTATATAGAACTATCCGTCAATCAAATTGATAATTACATTACGGATGCTAAATTCCTGCTTAATGAGCGTAAAACAGCCCAGGGTCTCGACTTCCGGAAATTAATCTATACGGGCAGGCAAGGTAAGTTTAAACTCACTTTCGAACAATACATTTGGGTAGTGGACGACAAGGCGTATATTTTATCCTTGACGTGTGAGCAGGATCAATACGAAACGTACCAGGCTATAGGCGAGCAGATATTAGATCGGTTTGTCTTAGTGCGTAAAAAATAATTTTCCTCATTCGGACTTTAGGATCTCCGCCGGATTCACAGATGCCACCCGGAATACTTTCCCCCCGATCGTCAAACCACTGACGATAAACAATAGAATTATTGAAATTAAAAATGGTGAAAATTGCAGAGGTATATAATAAGCCCAAATACTACCCATAAGCAAATCAGTCAGAAAGTAAGCACCAACTGATCCCAGGACAGAAGCTATGGAAAGAATGATTATGAACTCTTTACTAACCCTCATAGAAATATTTTCGATCGAAGCACCTAAAACCTTTCTGACCCCGATTTCTTTCATACGTTTTGTAATGTTTAGAGATACTAGACTGAATAAACCTATAATTGATAACAGTATAGCTACGAATCCGAGAAAGATAAATAATATCTTGATGTTGTTGTTGACAAGTGCTGCCGCAGATTTCTCTTCATCCATAAAACGAACTGTTGATAACTCATCCGGGAATAGGGTATTCCAGGTATCATCCATCAAAGTCTTTACAGCCAGCAAATCTTTGGTATCTGCCCTGACTGATAGAAAGCGGAATCTTGATTGATCAGCATACCGCAGCAGCATAGGTTCTAGTGGGTCCCATAGTCCTCCTTCAAAAAATATATCTTTAACTACCCCAATAACATTTAGAGCAACGGTATCCCGTAAAATAATACGTTTCCCAATCGGATCATCCCAACCCATAGTCTTCGCCAATTCCTGATTGATAATAACAGAACTAGTTACGTCCGTTTGGCTATTTTCGATAAAGTCCCGACCTTCTAACAAAGTAGCTCCGATTGTTGATAAATAACCAGACCCGATATCAAAGATGTTCACATCCATTTCGGAAGATTGATACTTCATAGGATCAGTATACCAGGAAGAACTGATGCTGTGCCGGGAGCCAGCGATTTCTTTGATCGACTTGTTGCCCATCAATTCGTTACGCATTTTAACATAGCCCTGCTCGTCATTAACATAGGCTGAAACGATACTCTCCATATTAAAACCCATATCATACTCCTCTTGATAAGT
>CBDUIU010000430.1:0-4601 GCA_965367335.1 uncultured Saprospiraceae bacterium | reverse complement strand
AACCAGGGACACATGGATTTTCAGTCCATTGCTCTACCAACTGAGCTAAGGTACCAGATTTTATATCAGCCACTGTCCTTTGCAGTAGCGGGCACAAATTTAGGGGGATTTTTTATATTGCACAAGCATCTGGGGAGAGTTTTTTAAAAAAAGCTGTTTTAGTCACTCAGACGGCCCAGGAAAGCCTATATTTACAGGAGTAATACTGAACATGCCTAATGAGTAGAATTGTCACACTTATTGCCATTCCATTAATTTTGGTCGCGATTATCTGCCTTTACCTGGCCTGGGAAAAGGATAGTGGTTACGCTGTATACATCATTCCATCAGCACTGGGCTTGGTCGCACTATATATTATGCATCCACAAATTGACTGGTGGTGGTATAATAAATACCCGAAGGAGTTGGATGAGAAAATTCGACAACTACTGGAACGACACTTTCCTTTTTATGTAGAGTTAAACCCGGAGCTCAAGCAGCGCTTCCGGACTAGAATGACGCTCTATCCTATGGCTAAGGAATTCATGGCCCGAGGGTTTGAAGAGATACCGGACGACATCAAAGCGATGGTTGCTGCGAATAGTATCATGCTTACTTTCGGGCAAAAAGACTACCTACTGGATCAATTTCAAACTATTGTCATCTATCCGAAGCCATTTCCTACTCCCCTGCATCCCCGATTATTTCATTCAACTGAGCATTTTGAGGAAGATGGAGTATTGCTTTTTTCGGCCGAGCAACTGATGCACGGATCTCTACAGGCTCAGCATTATTTTAATATTTGTCTGTATGAGATGGCGCGTATTTATCAATTGCAATTCCCGGAAAAGCGTTATCCGGAGCTTTCGGAGAATATTTGGAATGAACTGGAAATGATAAGCGGTTTTTCAAAAGCCGTGGTGGAAACAACAATTGGTTTGCCAGACGCTGATATTGAGGCCGTTGCCATTTGTCATTTTTTTATTTTTCCAGAAAAATTTAAACAACTACTCCCCGAAGTTTATGCGAACTATAGAACGGTTTTTAATTTAGACCCGGTAGAAATGAGTCAGCCGGTGGTAGATATTGGGGGCTTAAGTACAGTTACGAAATAGTAACTAAGTTACTTTCATAACTTCTTTGTCCATCCATTCTTTTTTCCTAAATTCACCTATCAATTTACACTGCTCTGTTTTGCCTTAACTATTTAATTCTTTGAGGACTGTTGGGATTAAGGCGAATTCGAATTCGAATCTTAAGGGTGACCTGAGATTAAACTTTGAATTAGCTTCAACAGTTATTAAAGTAGGACCAATTAAAACTTGATACATGCAACCCACTAGGCTTTTTGATGTGCTGGAATATCAACTTAAAAACCATCCATTGGAGCGTTCCTACGGGCATCGGCTCAATGGCGAGTGGATATATTATAGCACAGAAGACATGGTTAATTTGTCTGACCAGGCAGCATCCGGACTGCTAGGTCTAGGACTAACAAAGGGAGACAAAGTAGCTATCATTGCTTATAAAAATCGACCTGAATGGACGATCATGGATTTAGCCATTCAGAAAGCAGGACTCATTAGTATTCCTGTTTATCCCACTATCAGTTCCTCAGATTATGAATATATTTTTAATGATGCTGGGGTTAAGTATGCCTTTGTTGGAGGAGGAGACCTTTACGATAAAGTCGCTGCGGCTAAACCGAAAGTAGCTAGCTTTATCTCGACTTATACTTTCGACAGACAGGAAGGGCGGCCCTATTGGGAAGATATCTTTAGCGTGGAGCACCTGGAAAAAGTGCGTAGTATAATGGCAGGAATACAGCCAGATGATTTGTTTACCATTATTTATACTTCTGGTACGACGGGAAACCCCAAAGGTGTTATGCTCACCCACAATAATATCCTTAGTAATACTTTGGCAGTAAGTAAATTGCTCCCAGCTAAGGCGGGAGAGACTGTTTTGAGTTTTTTACCACTCTGCCATATTTTTGAACGAAATGCTTCCTTTGCTTTTATGCTCAATAGCAACCCCGTCGTTTACACGGGTACGGATAATCTTGGAGGGGAAGAAGGAGACCTTAAGGCTATACGTCCTTACTATTTTAACACCGTTCCCAGGTTATTAGAGAAAGTATATGAAAAAATATATAACAAGGGACTCACGTTGACGGGTGTTAAAAAGAAACTTTTCTTTTGGGCACTGAAGTTGACGGATGATTATGAGTATGGCAAAAAGCCGAGTGGCTTGGAAGCCATAAAGTGGTCAATAGCCGACAAACTGATTTTTAGCAAATGGAGAGAAGCGCTAGGCGGAAATGTCAAAGGAATTCTAACTGGGGCAGCAGCTTGTCCGGTTAAGATTGCGCGGGTATTTTCAGCTGCAGGTGTACCCGTTAGAGAGGCTTATGGTTTGACAGAAACGTCTCCAGGTTTAACCATTAATACTTATGATGAAGAAGGCGCAATGCTCGGAACCGTTGGTCCTGCAATTGAAGGGGTGGAACTATATATTGATCCAAGTGACGGTAATTACCAGGAAGGAGAAGGGGAAATTCTGGCCAGAGGTCCGAACATCATGAAAGGGTATTATAATAAACCGGATAAAACTGCTGAAGTGTTTAAAGAAATCAATGGAGAACGCTGGTTTTGTACGGGTGATGTTGGGAAATTGGTAAAAGGCCCTGGAGGAAAAGAGTATTTGAAAATTACGGATCGGAAAAAAGAATTATTAAAAACCTCTGGAGGAAAATACGTGGCTCCCGCTCCAGTGGAAAACAAGTTTAAAGAAGACTTCTTAATTGAACAGATGATGGTAGTCGGTGAGAAGCAAAAATTTGTGTCCGCACTTATCGTTCCTGCGGAAGAAGCACTACGTGATTGGTGTAAAAACAATGGGGTAGAGTGGACAAGTCTGAAGGAAGTGATTAAAAACCCTAAAGTCATCGCTGCTTACCAAAAAGTAGTCGATCAGCTAAACCCACAGTTTAGCCATATTGAACAAATTAAAAAATTCAGCTTATTGCCTTACTCCTGGGATGCTACAAAAACAGATGGCTCCGCTGCTGAATTAACTCCAACGATGAAGTTAAAGCGGAGAGTAATCATGGAGAAATTTAATAAAGAGATCGAGCACATGTATGATGTTTAAAAAATCAGATAATCATATTCTCTAAGGAGTGATCAATAATATCCTGGAAATAAGGTATTCATTGAGCACTCCTCAGAGATGTTCCCTCTTCTTTAATCCACATGACCTTTTCTATCGGCGCTGTATTACTCCGATTATTTTACTTCAAATGTAACTTTTCCATTGACACGGTACTCGGTAATTTTGTTGCCTTTTACACAAGCTGACATGTCCTGAATGTAAACGGAACGAATGTTTTTTACCGATTTGGAAGCTTCACTTACCAATTTTTGTGTTGCGTCTTCCCAACTTTTTTTAGATTGACCTAACAATTCAATTACTTTTAAAACTGCCATGATTTTGATTTTTTAAATTAATAGACTTGTTCTGGCCTAGCCGATTGAGATGGGCCAGATCAAGTCTAACTGATGCTGTTGGGTAATTCCAACTATCTGCCGGAAGTTAATTGGTTTTGGATAGCTTTGCTATGAATATAGTCAATGCTTGTGATGATGGAAATCATTCCACCTTTGGTAGGCTTTGTGCAAATTATACTTATTGATCAGGATTATGATTTAAACAAGTTCACATGAAACAACATATTCAGTTTGTTCAAACCAAGGTAAATCCTAGCGTACGCGAATTGGTAATGGAAGGATTAAGCGAAATGGGAGATAAGTACGATTGGGTTATCCGTGCAGATGTTTTCTTTAAAGAAGAAAAAGGAACCTACGGGAAAGGCAAAATTTGTGAGATCCGGCTCAGTGCTCCCGGGCCAAGGTTATTTGCAGCTTCTAATGAAAATAGTTTTGAAGCAGCTGTTGCTGAAACACTCCAGGACTTGAACCGACAATTGAAAAAGCGGAAGGATGAGTTATACGTATCTTTTGGAGGAAAGAAAGGCCGCCCGGAATTCAATCAAGATGAATTGGACCAAGACGAACTAGAGGAAATGTGAAATTAGTTAGTGGGTGTTTTATAATTCTTCAAGTAGCTTAATAACGGATGCTCGTTTCCGTGAAGAAACAGGAACTTGTGCCCCATCATTCATCATCAGATAGCCTCCGTCTTGTTTGAGAAACTCACGAATATGGCGTGGATTTACAAGGTGAGATTGGTGAACCCGCATGAACTGATGTGGCTCCAGGATTTGGTCAAATTCTTTTAAGGTTCTTGTTACCAATAGTTTTTCTCCTCCGGTAAAATAGAAATAGGTGTAATTGCCATCGGAGGAACAACGAATAATATCTTTGATCTCAGCAATTCGAATCTTCTCCTGCGTATGCAAAGCCAATCGTTGTGGTGTAGCGGGTTGTTTGATTTGCTCCAGTAAAAAATCGATTTGTGGTGGAGCTGTTTGCTGATCGGAACTAGCTCTACTCACGGCTTCCATTAGGTCATCCGGATCGATGGGCTTTAGCAAATAATCAACGGCGGCGTAGCGAAAAGCCCGGATGGCAAATTCATCGGAAGCCGTAGTGAAAATAACC
>CBDUIU010000429.1:0-4602 GCA_965367335.1 uncultured Saprospiraceae bacterium | reverse complement strand
TCCTATTGATAAGGATATGTGGAATGGTGGTATTGGCGGACACGACGAGTACAATAACCTGACGCGGTATAAAAGTACAGGTGATTTGCTTGTGGCTACACAAGGCAAAGCCGATAAAATTCGCCGCCAGCTTACCATTCAGTCTCGTTCATTGGATACCCTGATGGATATGACAACCAATCGCGAAAAAATGTTGGCTTCTATTCCCGCGATCAAGCCGATTCGCCAGGATAAATTAAAACGTAATATTAAATCGCTTTCTGGCTTTGGTATGCGCATTCACCCGATCTTCAAACGCCGTCGGATGCACGCAGGTATTGATTTTACTTGTGTAAAAGGTACTCCCATCCAAGCCACTGGTGAGGGGAAAGTGGTGAAGGTGAAGAATTTGAAGAGTGGATACGGCCATCATATAGTGATTGACCATGGTTTTGGATACAAAACGCTGTATGCTCACATGAGTAGAATTGACGTGAAGGTCGGCCAGAAAGTAAGCCGTGGGCAGGTGCTTGGAGCTGTAGGTTCAACTGGTACTTCTACGGCACCCCATTTACATTATGAAGTTCATTTTATGGGTAAAAAAGTGAATCCTATCCATTATTGTATGGATGGTTTGACACCAAAGGAATATCAGGAACTTGCGAATAAAGCGTCTACCTCAAACGTCTCGTTTGATTAATCTTTTCCTGAAAAGGTAAAAAAAGCCCTTTCCGATCTGCGGGAAGGGCTTTTTTTGGTCTGGATATGAGTGCTCAAACTTTGTGTATGCTGCCTGTCCGAGCTATCATTTTTAGCATTTTCATCTGATTATATCTTATCATTCGTCTATCCCATTTCGCTACGACTTAAATTCTGGCCAAATTAGCTATATTTAGGATCTTCGCTTTTTTACCAGCAAAACAAATGACCAACACACCAGCAAAAGATCAATACTGTCGGAATTGTCATAATCCACTAAATTTACATCAGAAATATTGTGGTCACTGTGGACAAAAGCACACGACGGGTCATGTAACGATATGGGAATTAGCAGGGGAGTTCTTTTCCACCATTTTTAACCTTGAGAACAAAACCCTGGCTACACTTTGGCAATTAGTCAAACCCGGTCGTCTCACCCGGGCTTATTTTAAGGGCCAACACAAACGCTATGGCCATCCGGTTCGTGTATTTTTTATTTCGATTGTAGCGCTGATTGCCTTGGCTTCTTATCAGATGAAAGACCTCAGTGAATTGGATGCGAACTCTGATTTGAACACGGATCATCGCTATTACGGTACCTTGTTTCTAAGGCTGATTGATAGTACGGAAAAAAAGGTAGCCTTGGACACAAGTAATCAGGAGGCAGTTGCTTTTAAAGATAGTCTGGAGACTAGAATAAAACAGGATCTTTCTGCCAAGCTAGATGATACGATAGAATTGGATAATATCAAGATCTTTGGTGAAAAATCTCCGAGGGTAAGTGTTTCAGATCTCTATGAATTGTCTTCAGAAGAATTAGAGAAAAAGTATATTGAAAACGCTTCACTTAAAGATCGTATCATCTTTAAGCAAAAAGTGAAGTTTACCAAGAACATGGGCAACTTTGTTCTGTATATGGTAGGACGAGCCAGTTGGATCTTGATCATGCTATTACCCTTATTGGGCCTGGTGCTTAAGCTTTTTTACATCCGACGAAATATCTACTTTGTAGAGCATTTAATTTTTTCGATGCATGTCCACAGTCTTATTTTTCTCAGTCTGTTTATTGCCGTTTTAATGGACAATGTCTTGCATATAGTTGGAGAAATAATATGGTTTGGGTTATTATTTGGAATACCGCTCTATTTATTTTTGGCCATGAAATTTTATTATGGCCAAGGAACGGTTAAGACATTTTTTAAGTTTTTATCGGTCTCTTTTATTTATTTGGTGCTCTTAATTGTTTGTACCACATTAACTATATTATTAGGATTTGTCTTGTTTTAAGAAAAAGGGGATCTTTGCTTTTAATAGGTGCTCATTATCCCTTCCAAATAGACAAACCTGAATTGTAATAGAAAAAAAGCAATACTCCAAATGACGTCCATTTACGATCAATATCAAACCGTCATCGGTCTCGAAGTTCATGTTCAATTGGCGACCAAGAGCAAAGCGTTTTGTTCAGATAGTACGACCTTTGGCGCTGAGCCTAATACCCATATTAGCGCAATCTCGTTGGCTTACCCGGGGACCTTACCTCGGTTGAATGAACAGCAAGTTGAATTTGCAGTACGACTGGGTTTGGCTTTAGGATGTACAATCCAGCGGCAGAATCAATTTGACCGGAAGAATTATTTTTACGCAGATTTACCTAAGGGCTATCAAATCACACAGGATGCAAAGCCAATCTGTGTTGGTGGTGAACTACCGATTTATGTGAATGGAGCATCAAAAACTATTCGTATCCATCATATTCATATGGAAGAGGATGCGGGGAAATCTATTCATGATCAGGATCCGAATTATTCATTGATCGATCTGAACCGGGCAGGTGTACCCCTTCTTGAAATCGTTACGGAGCCGGATTTGCGCTCGGCAGAAGAAGTTGATGCCTTTATGACAGCCATGCGCCAGCTAGTTCGTTACCTGGAGGTCTCTGATGGCAATATGGAAGAAGGCTCTCTGCGATGTGACGTAAACGTCTCTGTAATGCCAAAAGGTAGTAATACTTACGGACAACGTTGTGAGATTAAAAACCTGAACTCCATGCGCTTTGCCCGGCGAGCGATTGATTATGAACGTAAACGACAAATCGACCTGATCGAAACCGGAGGAAAGGTCCAGCAAAGCACCCTGAATTTTGACCCGGCTACCGGAGTTACCACGCCCTTGCGCAGCAAAGAGGATGCACATGATTATCGATACTTTCCAGACCCTGATCTTCCACCACTTCATTTAACGAACGACTTTATTAGCGACATTCGCAAACAACAACCCGCGCTTCCCTGGGAGTTGTACACTGAATTTATTAGCATGGGCGTACCCCCTGCTGATGCGATAATATTAACAGAGGAAAAAGAAACGGCGAGCTTTGTTCAAGCCTTTCTTCAACAGTATGCATCCGATGGAAAACCGGAAAACGCAAAATCTGTTTCTAAGCTCGTTATTAATAAATTACTTCCCTGGGCTAAAAGCCATAACAATAAACTCTCGGAATTTCCTGTATCAAGTACTGGCTTGATGGCGATGTTGGATTTGATCAAAGAGGGGAAGGTAAGTCATTCTATTGCATATCAACGCTTATTTCCTGCCATGCTAAAACAACCCGCCTTGGATCCTTTGGCCTTGGCGGAAAAGCTGGAATTACTACAAAGTAATGATTCCAGCTTTTTGACCGAGTTGGCTGATCAGCTCATCGCAGAGTATCCGGATAAGGCCGCAGCTTACCAAAAAGGAAAAAAGGGTTTAATCGGATTTTTTATGGGGCAATTGATGAAACGCTCCAAAGGGCAAGCAGACCCACAAGTCGCAAAGAAAATGTTAGAAAAGCGATTGGAAGAAAGGTAAACAACCATTCGGTATTTGGTCTTTTAACGCTCATCTCTTATATTAGAGCACCGCAAGGATGATGGCATGATGCTATATCAGGCTATATGGCTTTGGTCTGTTATCACAATCATCTTTCACCCCAACCTCTAATACTATGAGAAAACAGTTAATAGTGCTGCTGCTGGCCTTCGCTTATCTGCCAACCCATGCCCAGGATACCCTCGCCTCCGTTATTGCAAACTACCTCAAACAGTCCCGTCAACTCACTGACTCCGCTGCCTTCGAAGCAGCCCTTGCCCTCGATCATGAAGCCTTGAAGCTATATGAGAAATACCCTATGCGGGATGATTCCCTCCTGGCTGATCTCTATAATGACATTAGTATTCAACATTACTTTCTCGGAGACTACCGGGAGGCGATTACCTGGATGAAAAAAGTGTTAACTACCCGTCAGAATTTATATAGTGACAGTTCTACTCAGATTGCAATGACCTATAATAATATCGGCGTCTTTCATTTCCACCGGGGAGATTACCGCAGTGCGAGTGAGTTCTATCAACAAGCGCTGGATATCTATGCTACCGTGGGAGATGAAGACAATATCCACTTGAGTGAATGTTATTCTAATGTTGGGGCTTGTTATGCGTTGATGGGGGATAATGAGAAGGCTAAAGTGTTTTTGGAGAAAGCACTATCAATAAGATTGGTAATAGATAAAGATACAACTTCAATTAGCCTTACAAAAGATTATAATAATCTTGGGGGGATTTATGAACAGTTACATGACTATAAATCAAGTCTTTTTTATCTGGTTAAAAGTTTGAAAATACGGAAGAAATATCAATCTCAAGATATCTATAATCTTTCAAGTTCTTATAATAATATTGGTATATTATATGCAAAAATGGGGCAATATAATAAAGCTATAGAAAATTATAAGCAAGCAATAAACTTGCGTAAAGAGCTTCCTCAAAAATCTAGATTCGATAATAGTAATAGTTACTATAATTTAGGTGAAGCTTACCTTGCTATTAACAAATTGGAGAAAGCTAGTGAAGCATATAAATTAAGTAAATCAATTTTTCTTACTTCTTT
>CBDUIU010000428.1:0-4606 GCA_965367335.1 uncultured Saprospiraceae bacterium | reverse complement strand
ACGATAAGGAGAAGAGCCTCCAACTGCGTCTACCCGAATCAATCCACTCTCCTCTCCCGTACACCGCGGAGATTTTGTTTCCAACGGTATGATGGTTAAAGTAGGTTTATGCCCAAGCTGAATTGTATTCAATTCAACTAAACAGTTGTTGGCATCGGTAACGGTAACGGAGTATAAGCCAGCAGCAACATTCATTAAATCTTCTGAACCAGCAGTATTACTCCATGAAAAAGTATAAGGCTTCAATCCACCTTGAACAGTAATATCAATTTTTCCATCAATATGCCCCGGACAACTGGCGACCAGGATATCAAACACTTCTACAGTTAAGGCCGGAGGAGATTCAATCTGTAAATCGTCCAAGGTAACACTACAGGAACCATCCGTAATGGTGACGCTATAGATCCCTGCCCCAACATTGTTCAAATCTTCCGTTGTATGCCCATTACTCCATTCATACTGCGGATTATTGGCGAAGACCGTCAAATTAATGGAGCCGTCATTGGCACCAAAACAAGATTCTTGCTGGATCTGTACATTGGGGTCTACGATCACTGCCGGTCCATTGACTACAATGATCGGCAACACAAACGAACAGGCCGGAGGTGCTTGGTCAACAATAGTTACCCGGTAAACACCCTGCAATAAATTTGGTATTTGATAAGTACCGGAAATCCCGGTTGTGGTTCCACTTACCGGACCATCCCAGCTATAATCAAACGGACCGGTCCCATCTAAAGGACTGAGTGTAATCGAACCATCATTCCCTCCGCATGAACTTACTGCGGCAATAGCATCCACACTTACCGAGCTAACGCTATTCGCCGTATTGATCGTCACGCTATCTACCTGAGTGCAACCTCGGGCATCGGTAATAGTTACATAATAAGTATCCGATTGGCCGGGTCGCGAAGCAAATAGTTCTACCTGTTCTCCCCGGATTCCATTACTCCAACGAAAAGATACCGGGGTAAGAACATTTGCTGCAGGCGAGACGGTGACTACGCTGGATTCACGGATACACAGTGGAATCACCGGGCCAGGGCTAAAGATCATTTCCGGAGCTGGAAAGACATTAATGTCCACCTGGATTTCAGCAGTACAACCATCAGTTGTCGTTTTTTTAATAAAATACGTTGTATTCGATTGTGGTGAAACTACACTGTTAGGTAATTCATTATTTGCAATTGCCGGAGAACCACTATGATAGCTAATTTCCCCATCCAGTTGCAAGGCATCCGCAACGGCAAGGTTTACTAAATCAAAACTAGTGCCTTGACAAATGGGGTCAGGAACATTGACCAGGAGTTCAGGCACCGGGTTCACTTGAATTGCAATAGCAACTCGTTCGCTTCCACAGGATGGCGGAATAGAATCCATTACATAATAGATACTTGAGCTGTCCGTCTGAGGTAAAGAAAAACTATTTCCCACATAGACAGGTGTCGTATCATGTTGTTCAGCAAACCAATAATAACTGCCTAATGGATTCGAAAGATTTAAAGTTAGTGGGTCACCCTGACAAACCAATTGATTGGATACTGTGGGATCAGGAAGCACCTTATCATCAGCAGAACCATTACAGTTTTCATCAACGCCGTTGCAAAGGATTTCCGGTGCATTGGGATAAATGGAGGCATTGCTATCATCACAATCTGTGGAATCCGCTACGGTTCCTATTGGAATCACATTTTCACAAGACTTCACCGGAGCAGAGGGATCACCGAACCCATCTTCATCTATATCTTCATAAAAAACATAAGGGCTATCCCCCAGGTCAGTTGTCCCATAGAAGCGGATATCATCAATTGCCAAATCCCCCAATCGATTATCTCCACCCAGGCCAATCAATCGAAAACGCGCAACCTGCCCATCATAAGCACTGAGGTCAATATAGTTCTTGATCCATCGATCACCTTGTTGGCCATATCTGGACCATAGCGTCGTCCAGTTCATTCCATTATCGGTTGAAATGGCTAGTTCCAGTCCATTGATAGCAGCTCCAAATAAATGATAATAAAAAGAGAGATGGCATTGCCCGGCATTCGCATTAATTTCCAGGCAATTGCTTTCCAGAGCAGCTCTGGCACCCGAACGACAATCTCGTCTGGAGGTTTCTACATACAGGTATTGGCCACCACCGGTAATATCATCTGAAGGGCCGGTTTCAGAGGTGCTGGTTTCACCTTGATTGATGAGCCAATCAAAATCATCATCTGCCACATTTTTCCAGACACCGGTCAAGGGGCAAGTGTTACCACAATCCTGGCCACAATCCGCCTGGGTATCAAAGGTCTCTTGTAAAGTGATTGGCGCAGTGGTGCATTCAGTTGTAAAGGAAAAAGGACAAGAATTTAAGCTAAAATTGCCATTCCCATCGGATTCCCGGATATACAGATCATAGTCTGTAAATTCTGCTAATCCATTGAGTCGATATGGCATGCTTACCGGACAAGCTACACTCACCAGGGTACCTTGCCCAGGCAGATTACCCGTCCCAGGAATGAACCCGGGAGGAC
Source organism: uncultured Saprospiraceae bacterium (assembly GCA_965367335.1). GTDB lineage: Bacteria > Bacteroidota > Bacteroidia > Chitinophagales > Saprospiraceae > CBDUIU01. The sequence continues at coordinate 2,087 of CBDUIU010000428.1, read as the reverse complement.
CATATTCAATCAAGGTGCTTGCACAACTGGGGTTATTCGTTACCCAATTTAAATCAACATAATTACTCGCAATCGTATCGGATTGAATAGATGTGGCCTGGCGAAAGGTTTGGTCTGTAAAAACCAATTGCACAGATTTCAGTGTCCCTTGATCTCCTAATGCATCATCACAAAGCTGTAATATCCAGTCTCCATTTGGGTTGGAACCATCATTGAAGTCATTAAAGTTTCCTTCCGGAAAAAAATTTCCTAAAAAAGGGCCTTCTCCTTGCAAAACAGACGTACAGGCAGTCATAGAAATCCGAGCGACAGAGTTGCAGCTCAGGTCAGTAGGGTCACCATAATCATTCGAAGCTCCACCGTTATCCGTACTAACTTCTACCCAAACGCCATTGGGTGACCGCAGAAAAATATCCAGATCGGCATTCCAATCATGGTCAATGATCAATCTGATTTCTTCCAGTACTACATCCTGCCCCATTTGGGTACCAGGAACAGAATTGACCGGAATGGTGAAATTATTAGAAGCTGTACAACTAAAATCAAAGATGCGGAAATTTAATCCGCATTCCTTAATAATAGTGGTATCGATTTGCTGGGCAAAAACTGAAGAAGCCCCATCCACAGGAAGTGAATCAGGCTTTGGAGGAGTCGGAGTTGAGAGTTCCCCGAAGATGAGGAACATCAGTGTATAGGCAATCCGGCCTAAATTATTCATAGTATTGTCTGCATTGGGAAGTATTAACATCTAATTTACCACTTTTCAGGGTAAAAAAGAAAATTTAACAGACTTCTTTCACATTACCTATTTCACCTATTTATTGAAATAACTAATTCACCACTAAATTAATCATCCGTTTAGGTACCACAATCACCTTACGAATATTTTTCCCATCCGTATATTTTTTCAATTCCTCCAAACTCAATACAGACTCTTCAATTGATTCACGGCTGGCATCGGCGGCAAAGGAAGCCTCTGCCCGTTTTTTACCGTTGATACAGACCGGGTATACAATCGTATCCTCTACCAAATAACTAGCATCAAACGCAGGGAAGCTGGCTTGGTGAACGCTTGCCTCGTTTCCTGATAAGGACCACAACTCTTCCGTAATATGTGGTGAAAATGGCGCTAATAATACCACCAACGGCTCTAAGATTGCTCGTTTATTACATTTTACTTTTTTCAACTCATTATTAGCAACCATAAAGGCAGCAACGCAGGTGTTGAAAGAAAATCGTTCGATATCTTCGGTAACTTTCTTAATCGTACTATGTAAGATCTTCAACTCCTCCTTGGTTGGCTCCGCATCCGACACTTCAAATGCTCCGTTTTCATTATGAAAGAGCTCCCAAAAGCGACGCAGGAATTTATATACTCCATCAATCCCTTTGGTATCCCAGGGCTTGGATTGCTCTACCGGCCCCAAGAACATCTCGTACATCCGGAAACAATCCGCTCCATAGCGTTCAACGACATCATCAGGGTTGATAACATTGTATTTGGATTTAGACATTTTTCCTACCTCCGAGAAAGTAGCAAAGTGCATCTCCGTCTCTCCGTCTTTAGCGGTAAAATTTCCATTCATATAGATACCTTCCGCTGATTCGAAGATAGCATGGCTGTAAACCGGGCGCCATTCAATGAATTGCTTGATTCCGGCAATAGTCAAATGAGAATTTTCCAAACCATAGTTAGTTACGTAATCCACTAAAACCGGGATTTTTACGTAATCTGTCAAACCACGTTTTTCCGCCAAGGCGGTACTAACAAAGTGGCTCCGTTCATCGGTTTTTTCCTTCAATAAATAAATGGACTCGATCACACCCTGAATCATTCCTTGATTAATCAACTTGCGGAAAGGTTCAGCGGTTGGGACCAGGCCTTTGTCATATAGGAATTTATGCCAGAAGCGGCTATACATCAAATGACCAACAGCGTGCTCAGTGCCACCCACATACAAGTCGACATCTCGCCAATAATCTATCGCTTTTTTGCTAGCAAACTCATCCGGGTTGCCAGCGTCCATATAGCGTAAAAAATACCAGGATGATCCGGCAAAACCCGGCATGGTATCGGTCTCACGGGT
>CBDUIU010000427.1:0-4613 GCA_965367335.1 uncultured Saprospiraceae bacterium | reverse complement strand
GAACAAATTTAACGTAGTACAGGAGAAACTTTGGTCATTGCAGCCGATTGAGATGGGCCAGAACAAGTCTATTCGTTTACACCCGATCCGCTCAGCATAAGGACCCCTACGAAGAGACTTCCCGCGATTGCAGGAAGTCTCTTTGTTTTTCAATCCAAAAAATTCCGTATTTTACCTCTCTTTTTACCATCGTATCCAACAAAGTATTACAAGGCTTCCCTCATCATGCAAACCCCAAGATCTCGTCGTCTCGCTGCTATCCTCTTCACTGACATCGTTGGTTATACTGCCCTCATGCAACAAGACGAGCAGGCGGCTGCAGCCGTACGAGCGCATCACCGGGAAACATTTAATCGGTTTCATGAACAGTACCACGGAGAGATCGTCCAGTATTTTGGTGATGGTACGCTGAGTGTCTTTCAGAGTGGTGTGGAAGCAGTAGAATGTGCCATTGCTATACAACGGGAACTGAACCAGGGAGAACGTGTTCCTTTGCGTATTGGACTTCATATGGGGGACATCGTTTTTGCAGGAACGGATGTCTATGGCGATGGCGTAAACCTGGCTTCCCGCATCGAAAGTATGGGGGTCGCCGGATCGATTCTGCTTTCCGGCAAACTCAATGATGAGCTTAAAAACCATCCCCACATCTCCACGGTCTCCCTGGGGCAATTTTCCTTAAAAAATATCGCTCAACCCGTGGAAGTGTTTGCGGTAGCCAACGAGGGAATCACCGTTCCCGCCAGTACAGAACTCCAAGGAAAACAAGAGGAAGTCACCAAAACCATCGCCGTGTTGCCCTTTGTCAACCTGAGTACCAGCGAAGAGAACGAATATTTCTCCGATGGGATGACAGAGGAAATCATCAACGCCCTGGCCAAGATCAAAAACCTGAAAGTAACTTCCCGGACCTCGTCTTTCTTTTTTAAAAATAAAAATATCCCGATCACTCAGATCGGAAAAGAGCTGAAGGTTTCCACTATTCTGGAAGGAAGCATTCGCTTGTCTGGTAATCAAATGCGGATCACTGCGCAGTTAATTGATGTGGCGGATGACTATCATTTTTGGTCAGAAACCTTTGATCGATCAGTGGATAATATCTTTGCAGTGCAGGATGAAATCAGTTTGTTAATTGCGGATAAATTGCGCGAGCACCTCGGACATCTTGAGTTTGAAGAACACCTGGTCAAGGCGCCGGAAATACCGGTCAATGTTTACCAACAGTACCTGAAAAGCCGGTATCATTTGCTAAAAATGAGCACTGCCGATATCGAGAAGGGCATGTCGATCTTGCGCGAGATTATTCAGGAACAACCTAATTATCCTTACGCCTACCTAGGCATGCATCTTGGCTACACCTTGTTGGGAGCCTTGGGCCTTATTCCTGCCTATGAAGGGTTTACGTTGGGAAAACCTTTTTTGGATAAAGCCATTGCGTTGGATGATAGCTTGCCCGAGGTTCAACTACATCTCTCCTGGATGAGTTTATTAGAAAATTGGGATCTGAAAAGCACCTATCAGCATTTGCAAAAAGCTTATGAAATTCGTCCAACAGTCGAATATTACCAATCCATGACGTCTACCCTCTTGGCTGAAGGAAAATGTACGGCGGCCTTAAATTATATTGAAACCGCCTTACAGCTTGACCCTTTTTCTGAGATCAATTATCACTTAAAAGGATTTACTTTTTACCTCCAGGAGAAATACGAATCGGCAATCGAATGCTTTGCCAGGAATCTCGAACTAAAGCCCGATTCCCAGGTTTCCATACTTTACTGGGGCACGTCCCTGGTGCTCATGAACCGTCCTGAAGATGCCCTGAAATTCTTTCAAAACCTCCCCGACGACCAGGCGAAAGATATCACAAAACCAGGCGGAATCACCCTGGCACACGCCGCCCTGGGTAATACGGTTCAGGCCGAAGCCGGTATCAAAAAACTGGAAGCCTTTCTTCAAACCGATCAGCTGGAAAAGGCTTTGAGCCTGCTCATTCTCTGCCACATCACCCTGGGCAATATCCAAACTGCAATGCAGTTATTTGAACAAGGAATCACCCAGCGCCTCCCCCTGATGATCTATTTGTTTACCGATCCCATTCTGAAGCCACTCCGCGGTTTACCTCGTTTTCAGAACTTGATGCGAGAGGTATTGGGCAACAGCACGACGACTGCTTTTTCCAGGCGGAAATATAAAAATACTTTGTTTAGCAAAGCAGAATTGAAACACTACCGGCAAAAACTAAATGCCTTGATGGCGGACCAACAACCCTACCTCGACCCAAACCTGACCCTCCGGGATTTGGCCGATCAATTAAGTCTCCCGCCCAATCACCTCTCCCAGTTGCTCAACGAAGGCTTTGATAAAAACTTTGCAGCCTTCATCAATGACTATCGCCTGGAGGCCTTCAAATCCAAAGCCGCTGACCCTTCCTTGCAGCACCTTACCATCCTCGCCCTAGCCTACGAAAGTGGCTTTAATTCCAAAACCGTTTTTAATACTTTTTTTAAAAAATCAATGGGCATGACGCCAAGTGCGTATTGGAAAGCCATCCATTAGTGAAGAGACCTGGCGGGTTTGGTTGGTTGTAGACAGGGGTGGTTATTATTTTCGAAGAGACCTGGCAGGTTTTGGAAACCTGACAGGTCTGGTTGGTAAAAATGCACCTTCCCAAATCAACTTTGCGTCCTCCGCGTTCTCCGCGTGCCCCCCTTCCAAGTTCTGATTTCAAAATCCGAACGACAGCTCCTTCCCCAGCCTTTATCTTTGCCACATCACAAAAAGAAAAAATCAATACCATGGAACAGAAAAAAATGAAAGCCATCGTTTGCACTAAATACGGATCACCGGATTACCTTCAATTAAAAGAAGTCAATCGACCGACGCCAAAAGAAAATGAAGTGTTAGTAAAAGTACATGCATCAACCACCACTACGGCTGACACCATGATGCGCCGCGCAGAGCCTTTTATCAGTCGCCTGTTTCTCGGTTTCACTAAGCCCAGGAATGATATTATGGGAACCGGGTTCGCAGGAAAAGTTGTAGCGGTAGGTAGCGCAGTAAGAGACTTCAACCCCGGTGATGCCGTCTTTGGAGAAACTGGCGTAAACTTCGGTGCCAATGCAGAGTATGTTTGTGTACCTGAAGACGGCCTGATACTACGCAAACCAACCAGCATGAGTTTTGAAGAGGCGGCTACGATCTGCGATGGCCCGCTAACCTCCTGGAATTTCATGAAAGAGTTAGCCAATATTCAAGCCGGCCAAAGAGTATTGATCAATGGAGCCTCCGGAAGTTTGGGTACCGCCGCAGTTCAGCTCGCTAAATATTTTGGCGCGGAGGTAACAGGGGTTTGTGGACCTGCCAGCATAGCTTTGGTGAAGTCACTTGGTGCGGATCATGTGATTGATTATACCCTTAAGGACTTCACCAAGGGAGCAAGTAAATACCATGTTATTTATGATACTGTAGGTAAAAGTTCTTTCGCACGCAGCAAAAAGGTATTGACAGAAAATGGCACTTACCTCTCCCCTGTCCTTAACTTAACATTACTTTTTCAGATGATGTTTACAGCCATATTTGGCACAAAGAAAGCCTTATTTTCTGCTACCGGATTACGTCCAGTTACGGAACTTCTTCCTTTGCTCCAGGAAATCACCAAGCTCATGGCCTCGGGGCATCTAAAAACAATTATTGACAAACGCTTTCCGCTGGAAAAAACCGCCGAGGCGCACCGTTATGTGGATACGGGACATAAGAAGGGGAATGTGGTGATTGTACTGGCATAGTGCAGGGGCTTGATTTAAATTTTAGGGGAGGTTTACTTTCAAAACACATTACCATCCCCTAATTTTTAAATTTTCCTTAATCACCTCGTATGCCTTTTTCTCTTTTCCATCTCCCGGAAAAGTCCGTAGGCCAAGTGTGCGGAGGTATTCAATAAAAGGCGTTGCGCTAATTCCATAAGGTCCGGCGCTGGCCATGGCATCATCCAGCGAAAGGTCATTGAGCCGAACGATATTCGCCGATTTTATTCGGTCCCGATGTGTGTCCCAGGCGGTAAAGAAATTGCAAAAGAAGGTCGCCTGCTGATCTTCGCTACTACTGTTCCCGGCACTGGTTTGGTAACCCAACTCTTGCAGATAAATATCTATCCCCGGAACTGTATTCACCAGCTGATTGAGATCAGAGAAAATTACATCTGTGGCTTCTACGTCAAAATCGGATTGCAATGGATAATAGGTGACGCCTAAAATATCAACTGCTGCCGTCAGGGCATTGAAAATATCCGGTTGCGCCATCAACCCGTCATATGTCACCGTGAAGCCTACCGGAAGCTCAGCCTGCAAGCTGTGTATATACTGTTGGCAATTAAATAAAAAATTCCCATAGTCCGACCAAAAATCCGGATGTTCGCTACTGGTATCATAGCCATCGATCTCATTACCGATCTGAATATTGTGTAATACGGAGGCATCTACCCTGGTAAACACATAATCGATCAGCTGACTGAAACGGTTGCTCATTTCCACCTGATTGAATCGCTTATTTTCCAGATCCGAAGGCACCGTTTTACCCGTCAAATCAATCGGACGGATGGTTAGACTAAACTTCAT
>CBDUIU010000426.1:0-4615 GCA_965367335.1 uncultured Saprospiraceae bacterium | reverse complement strand
ATCGATCGGCCTCATGTTAAGATCCCGCTGCTGAGTTCAGTGGCTAAGAGCCCTTCTGGTAAGCATACCGTAGCGGTTTCAAATAGTTTTATTTTTCCGGAGCCACACGGAGAAGAGCCAACTTTAATTCACGAAGATTTAGATTATAATCGCCACCTCGCTAAATTTTATAAAGATTTGAAGGCGGGGGAGTCCTATCGCTTTGCGATCGTTGCTTCGGCCGTTGCTTCGGAGCATTATGAAGATCCTTTCAACGAAGCAGAACGCTTAACGATTTTTGCTGCTTTAGAGAAGAGCGAACGCTTATTGCGTCGTCACCGGGAAGCGTGGACGGAGCTCTGGAAAAGTGATATTCAGATAACAGGCGATTTGACAGCACAGCGTGATATTCGTTCGGCATTATATCACCTTTATTCTTTTGCGCGCTCCGGTACGGCCTATAGTTTATCACCGATGGGTTTGTCAGGTCTTGGATATAACGGCCATGTTTTTTGGGATACGGAAATTTGGATGTACCCCCCTTTGTTGCTATTGCAACCGGACATCGCAAAGTCATTGTTAGAGTACCGTTTTCAACGAATGGAGATGGCTCGGAGAAATGCTTTTTCTCATGGTTACAAAGGTGTAATGTTTCCCTGGGAAAGTGCAGCTGATGGTTCTGAGGATACGCCCGTCTGGGCCTTGACGGGTCCTTTTCAACATCATATTACCGGAGATGTTGGCTGGGCTTTTTGGCAATATTATCTTGTGACCAAAGATAAGGAATGGTTGCGAACGCGAGGCTACCCCCTGCTTAAAGAAGTCGCGGAATTTTGGTGTAGCCGGGTTGAGCGCAATGGACCGGGCCGATATGATATAAACAATGTTATCGGTGCAAACGAGTTCGAGGAGAATATTGACAATAATGCTTATACCAATGGGATGGTAAAGACGGTTCTAAATTATGCTATCGAAGCTGCTAATGAACTGGGCTTGAAACCAGACCCGGACTGGATACAGGTAGCGGGAAATATTCCTATCCTAAAATTCCCAGATGGTACAACTCGTGAGAATGCCACATATGATGGTGCCATAATCAAGCAAGCGGATGCGAATTTACTCGCTTATCCGTTGAAGGTAGTCTCTGAAGACAAAGCTATCCTGCGCGACCTGGAATACTATGAACCTCGTCTTTCTAAAGATGGCCCCGCAATGGGAGCCGCTATTCTCTCTGTTCTGTATGCACGTTTGGGCAATGAGAAAAAAGCAAAAGACTTATTCATAAAAAGCTACAAACCAAATGAGGTACCTCCTTTTGGAGTTCTGGCAGAAACGGCGGGTGGAACGAACCCCTATTTCGCGACGGGTGCCGGCGGCATGTTACAAGCAGTGCTAAATGGATTTGGTGGTTTGGATATTCAAAAAGATGGAATTCGACAGGTGGAATCAGTTATTCCAGGAACGTGGAAGGCGTTGACCATAACAGGAGTAGGAACAGATAAAAAAATGTTTAAAAAAGAGAATTGATAGAGGAGAAGTAGTAGTAGCGTTTATGCAATCCAGGGCTAATATTTTAGGTATTGATTTTAGCATCATCAAAGGAGGAGGACCTTGTTGGGATTGCAGAAAAGGCACTCCCCCTTCAGTATCAACTTTGATCGTACGATCTAAAAGTGTATTGGTCAAATTTTGTCTACCCTACGATGTAACTCCTCGTTGTAATGATCTTCTGGGGGAACGAAAGGCTTAAAACTCTAAATTTTCTGTAATTTTGTCTGAATACTTAAACTGAAATAATCATTTAGAGGAAATAACCATGAGAAGCGGAATTTATATTTTAAGCCTAGTTGTCACCTTTACCTTATTCTTAACTAACTGCGAGAAGGTCAATCCTGATTATCAGGAAGAAGCTACTAATCCTGCGTATTTACATCGATCAATACAAAAACTTACGGATGTTATTGTTCACGACATTTTTTCCCCGCCGGTAGCTAGTCGTATTTATGTGTATTCCTGTATTGCGGCTTACGAAGCCATGATCCCGGGACAAGGCGATTATCTTTCCCTGGCAGGGCAGGTCAAAGGACTTCAGGCACCTCCTCAGCCCAAAGCAGATCAGGACTACTGCTATCCGTTAGCTAGTGTTCATGCTTTTTTGTTAACCGGAAAAGCTTTGATTTTTTCAGAAAATAAGATTGCAGACTTTGAAAAAGATTTGTACCAGGAATTCAAGGCTATCGGCATGCCATCAGATGTGTATGATCGTTCCTTAGCTTACGGCGAACAGATCAGTCAACATATCCTAGCCTGGATGGATAAAGACAATTACAAACAAACCCGCTCTTTTCCCAAATACAATATCCAGGATAATCCTGCTACCTGGCGCCCAACTCCACCGGCCTATATGGATGGGATTGAACCACATTGGCGGGAGATCCGCACATTTGTGTTAGATTCTGCCGGACAGTATGTTCCTAAACCACCGACTCCCTTCAGTATGGATAAGAACAGTCAGTTTTATCGGGAAACCATGGAGGTCTATGAGGTCATGAAAGTGAAGGAAGAAGAGAAAAAAGAACGCATGGAGATTGCCAGCTTTTGGGATTGTAATCCTTATGTAGCCCATCAGCAAGGACATGTGATGTTTGCAACGAAAAAGATTACTCCGGGTGGGCATTGGATGGGTATTGCTTACATCGCAGCAACAAAAACTAAAGCTGACTGGATGAAATCCCTGGAGACCTATACCCTGACTTCAATTGCTCTGGCAGATGGTTTTATCAGCTGTTGGGATGAGAAGTATCGCTCTAACTTGGTTCGCCCTGAGACCGTCATCAATGATTATATCGATGAAGACTGGGTACCGGCACTACAGACACCCCCTTTCCCTGAACATACGAGTGGGCACAGTGTGATCTCAACTGCTGCTGCAGTAGCATTGACGTCTATTTACGGAGAAAATTTTTCCTTTGTGGATGATACGGAAGTACCTTATGGATTACCTAAACGAAGTTTTGGTTCATTCATTGAAGCTTCACAGGAGGCCGCGGTGAGTCGATTATACGGAGGTATCCATTATCGTCCGGCGATCGATTATGGCGTGGAACAGGGGAGACAGGTTGGTGAGTTTGTGGTGGGAAATTTACAGTTAAAAAAGTAAGTAAGAGACTAAGGTTGAGGTTTTGGAACAAAAGAATGCATCTCTTCATTGGGAATGAAGTCAGCCATTAAGACATTAAAAAAGTCGGATCAACCTGCTGGTCGATCCGACTTTTTTATTTTCTAAAAACCTTAGTGTTCAATCAAAACTATTGCTTGATAAAGCGAACAGTTGTGCTCTTTCCTTCGCTGGATAGAACCAGGAAGTAAACACCGTTGGCTAGATTGTCGGCAGTAACATCAAGTTGGTTATAACCAGCATTGAGGTAGCCAGCATCTGCTTGTTGCACGACCTGGCCTAAGGTATTCACAATTTGATATTGTGTATTCCCCGTTTCTTTCAGGTCCATATCAATACGCAAGTTATTACGAACCGGATTTGGATAGACAGAAAGGGATTTGGTAGGTGATACATTTTTGTTAGACGTTTGGACATCGTCTGATACTAATTGAATAAAGTGACCACCAGGCAAATCGGAAGTTAAACGCGTGACTACCCGCAGAATATATTCTGTAGGAGTGGTAGCGAGTGGACCGATGGTGTCTACGAAGGAAGCATCAGCTGTGCCGTCAAGGTAAAAGCAGGAGTTAGGGATGGTGGCCGGATTAACTGGGCCGCTACAGTTTTCCCAAAGGTCAACAAAGAAAGAAGCACCGGCATCAGTAGCTCCAAAGCGGATTTCCAGATCGGCAATGCCTTGATTATTAAACTTATACCAAACCTCAGAAAATTCACCACCGGAAGTGTTACCTAAACAATTAGGGAATATAAAAGTAGTGAAATCAAAGGTAGCGTCCTTGGTCGTGCCTTGAAAAACAGGGTCAAAATCATCGGCTTGTTCTATTGTAATCACATAAATACTATCTGCGTCAACACAAAGATCATTAGCTGGGGGATCTGGTTGAGTCGTGTATATAAAACTCATCGTACCCGAACCTTGATCGCCATTCCAACCCCCTAAACGCAAGAGGTAAGTTGAATCACCCTCAACATCGAAAATTAAACGTGAAGTATAACCAGTACAACCGGATCCATCATCGTTACAGGTCAGTAAGTCGGCATCTAACGGAGGACAAGTAGTTCCCGGTTTGTAGACACCGATTCTTGAGTCAAAATTTATCATGTCGCAAGTACTCCATTCAATTGTACCTGTTCGAGTGGCAGTAAAAGAATACCAGACATCTGCCATAATCCCATTATCCCCGAAACCTACGCAAACAGAGGTAGGGTGGTCAGGGCCGTCAGTAATGGCACCTACGTTTGTTACAGGGATATCTGTACCTTCAAAAATTTCTATAGCCTGAGCACAAAAATCATTAGGCTGGGCAGGAATAAACTCCTGTACAGTGAAGGTACCAGAACCAGTATTAATACCAGAAGTATCTCCGTATCCACCGATTCTTAGTAAATATACCATTCCTGAATCAACGGCAAAGGTCAGATAAGAAGCAAAGTTGGCGCAGTTCGGACCATCTT
>CBDUIU010000425.1:0-4616 GCA_965367335.1 uncultured Saprospiraceae bacterium | reverse complement strand
TACATCAAGGCTAATGTTAGTTTTGTCTGACCATTGATGTTCCAGGTGAAAATTAGTCATCCAGTTTCTGCTGTCATTTAATTCCTGGCTGTTCAAAGCGCTGTGAAAGCCATCACCCATATTATCTTTGATCGAGCCGATAGTTTTTGCGTCAAGATCCCAATGGCGCGTATAAGCCGTGAACAGTAAGCCGATGGTAGTTTTCCGGGTGAGTGCGTAATCCAGGCCAAGGTTTCCCCGGTAAGAGGCAACGAATGCAGGTCGGTCAGAATCAGATAAGGTTTGGGTCTCTGTACTTTTGAAGAATACCGTGCGATCGATCTTTACATTGTGTTGCACCCAGTCCTGTTGAGCCGATAGATTAGCATACAGGTTGAACTTTTTTCGGGCATAATTAAAATTTAGCCCGGCACTGGACTTCCACCTTTCACTATATCCTACACTTGCATTGGCGGAACCATTGAATCCATCTGCTGTACTTTTAACCATCACGATATTGATAATACCTGCGTCCCCATCCGCATCAAAATTGGCAGGAGGTGTCGTAATCAATTCGATTTGCTCAATGCTTCCAGCATCCATCCCCTGCAACATTTGGATGATAGCGGCCATTTCCATGCGACTTCTCTTGCCATTGACCATCACAACCACACCTTGCTTCCCCAACAAGTTAATTACATTATTCACCCGGTCTATGGAAACGCCGGGTGACCGTTCCAGGATATCCAGCGCATTAGAACCAGCATTGGTCACGCTGTTTTGTACATTGATCACAGTTCGGTCAATAGCCTGAACGTATAACGGTTTTTTCGCAACGACCTCTATTTCAGCTAGTACTTGTTCATCCGCTTTTAACAGAATTTGTGGCAGGCGGATATTTGTTTGGCCGAGCAGAAAAGGTTCACTGTACCAGGTTTGATACCCAATGGCACTACAAGCAATCAGGTAATTTCCGGAAGCTTGTTTTTCAAAAACAAAAGCGCCTGTTTCCGAAGTAATTCTTCCTTTCACTAAAGCCGAGTCAACAGCTTGCAGGAGCAATACGTTAACATAGGTTTGAGGCACCTTTTTCTCATCAACGACTTCACCAGAAATTGTCGCCTGGCAAAACCCGAAAAAAGGAAGTAGAAAAGTGTAGCATGATAGTAGTAATAAATTGCGCATCGTTTTTCTTTTTTCCGAAAAATAGCGGATAAAGATCAAGCGCGCTGACAAAAAGGAATTAGAACGAGCCCCCCGGGCCTTAAGACCATTTGGGCGGGATTAATTAAGTTTGTGTCGCTACTTTGGTTACTAGGCACGGAATAGCAGCGGTTTGTCCTTTTTTCCAAAGCTTGTTGCGAAAATGATGTATTATTCACGAAACTTGGATGAGTAGTGAAATTGGATATGTTTCATATTGATAAAATTTATACAGAATGGAATGCGGAAAGGCTCTCCCGTCATGTCTTGTTCTGGATGGCGTTTTTGCTGTATCACCCTACGATAAATAGTCGTCACCAAGGTGAATTTCTTGATTGGTTCCTGATTGAATTGGTGATCATTCCAGCGAAAATGATCTATGTCTATTGGGCTATCTATGGCATGGTTCCAAAGCTTTTATTTAAAAAGAAATACTTTCTCTTTATCGTTTCCTTATTGTTAGGAGCTGTATTTTGGGCTATTCTGGGGAACTATATACCCGTCTATCTCGACGGGCTAATTGATTATCGCATCCAGAAATTCATACCTAGCTATTACGATAATTCCAAGTTCACCTTTAAAGCGCTGGAATACATCTATATGGCTGGCCTTGGTACTGTAATCAAATTGTTACAACATTACATGCAGCAGGAGAAAAAGTACCAGGCTTTGGCACATGAAAAAACTGAAGCGGAACTACAAGTACTTAAAAATCAACTCCAGCCCCATTTTCTTTTCAACACGATGAATAACCTTTATGGAATGGTTTTGACTCAGGACAAGCATGCTCCGGATATCGTGTTGCGGCTTTCCGAGATGATGAATTACATGCTGTATGACTGTGACACCAAAATGATTGCCTTACATAAAGAGATTGACAACCTGCGGAATTATATCTCCCTGGAAAAAATACGTTATGGAGACCGGATTGATATTTCCTTCGAAACCAGCGACATAGGTACAGCTTATCAGATTGCACCTTTGTTATTATTACCCTTTTTAGAAAATGCGTTTAAACATGGTCCAGCAAAACAAGAAGGTCACTCCTGGGTAAAATGTAATTTGTGGCTGGATGAGTCCAAGCTTTACTTACAAGTGGAAAATAGTATTCCGAAGGTGGTGGAACCGGAAGAAACCTCAGGTATGCGCAGCGGTATTGGGTTAAAAAATGTAAAAAAACGCTTAGCATTGTTATATCCGGGCAAGCATCAATTAGAGATTAAGAATGAGAATAGTTTTTTTATTAATTTGATGATCGATTTAGCATAAGCCTACGGAAGTAATCCGTGTAAGTTTGTTTCAGTTTTAAACCTCCAAATAACCTGTAATTCAATTTTTTATGAAATGTATGATTGTCGATGATGAACCGATGGCCATCAAGGTCATCGAAAATCACCTTCAACACCTGGAGGGCCTGGAAGTAGTGGCAACTCACCATAACGCAATGGATGCTATGCTGTTTTTGCAAAAAAATCCGGTTGACCTCCTCTTTTTGGACATCCAGATGCCTAAAATGAGCGGGCTTAGCCTACTAAAGACGCTCAATAAAAAGCCCCATATTGTGCTTACCACTGCCTATCGGGATTATGCCCTGGAAGGATATGAGCTCGACATCATAGATTATCTGCTCAAACCAATTTCTTTCGAACGCTTTGTGAAGGCCATTGCAAAGGTTTATCGGCTAGATCAAAGGCTGGTAAGTCACCCGATAGTTCAAGCGCCTTCGGTCACCCTGACCGAAGCTCCTTTTATCTATATCAAATGTGATCGGCAAAATGTAAAAATTCTCTTACAGGATATTCTTTATATCGAAAGCATTAAAAATCATATTCGAATTTTCACTCCGGAAAAAAATTACATCACCCTACTGACCATCAGCCAGGTGGAAGAAAAACTACCTCCTCAACATTTTATTCGCATACATCGGTCGTTTATCGTAGCAATTAGTAAAATCGACCAATTTACTAATGGGCAGGTGACGATATCCGAAAAAACCTTACCCATCGGAAGGCACTATAAACAGGAGGTCATGCGACGACTTAATGTAAATTTGATCTAATTAAGTAGCTGTTCTCTCGTCATTCAGCTCATGTCATCTTCAATTCCCTTTTAGCCTATGCCCCTGCTTATCTGTCATCAGAAGCTCGCTATACCAATCGAGCCCGTCCCTCATCTGATGTATGATAAAGATTAGCTAAGCTGCTGACAATAGTCAGTGTCTTCAGCGGCCAAGTCCCATATCTTGCATAGGAACAAGATAAAGATGCCTCATGGCTATTATAATAACATGCTTGTTTGTTTTGATAATTGGAGCACTTCTCTGGCTACTACTTGCCCCCTTGGTTTTGACCATCGATAGTAGCCAGCATCTGTATCAATTTAAGCTGGGTCGTTTGGTCCGAGTCAAATTGGAAACAGACGATAATCACATATTGATCAGATGTACAATAGGGTTTTGGCAGAGAAAGTGGGATTTGCTCCAATTTTTTACCACGCCAAAAAAACAAGCAGTCGATAAGGACACAGCAAAAAAACGAAGAACGAAACGCCAACCTTTCTCCTTCAAACGCTTACTACAGCTTTTGAAATCTTTTCGAATAAAAACCTGCCGGATAAATATTGACACCGGGGATTACTGCGTCAATGGACTGTTATATCCGGTAACGGTCTGGACGCATCGCTCCGGTAATTATTTGAGAATCAATTTTGAAGGAAAAACAGAAATTAATTTAGTCATCACTAATCGGTTATATCGAATCATCTCAAAAATATTTTTTTAACCTCATTTTTTAACAATAAAAACCAATAAAATGGAACTCCACATGAATGAATTAATCGATCGCATCAGCAACTTTATGAAAGCTGAGGCCAAAAGTGAAACAGTAATTGGGGAAGCGTTCAAACTCGGTGAATTCTCCTGTATCCCCGTGATTCGGGTAGGCATGGGATTCGGAGCCGGAGGTGGCGAAGGTGATGCCCCTAAGCAAGGACATGGCGTAGGCGAAGGAGCCGGTGCCGGCATGGGTATCGAACCAATTGGTTTCCTAGTCTCCAAAGGCAACGAGATCAATTTCATCTCTACCAAATCTAACAGCGGATTAGCCGCAGCATTTGAAAAAGTGCCTGATCTGCTTGAAAAGTATCTCAACGCACGGGCGAAAGAAGAGAAAAGTGCCGTTGCGAATTAGTCCCCATCCCAACACTGTTTAGTGATGTTGGAATTGAGTGGCTTAGGGAGTTTATGGTTTATGGTTTATGGTTTATGGTTTATGCCGAAAACCGAACCTACTAAAGAATGGATGATCCATTAACTATAAACTTCCATAAACTTCCTAAACTCCATAAAACAGTTTATAAAGTTTATGCCGCCTTCGGCGGGTTGGTTTATCTCTTTGCTAAAGCAAATTTGGAGTTTATCACTTAGTTCGTATGAA
>CBDUIU010000424.1:0-4620 GCA_965367335.1 uncultured Saprospiraceae bacterium | reverse complement strand
ATCATCCTATTTGACTGTTTTTTGACAAATCTCCCAGGATTGCAAATCCTTCTACGCTAAAGTCTCCAACTCCCAATTCAAATTCTTTTTGGCTTGTTCCTCCAACAATTTGCTTACTTTTTTAGTGAGGTAAATATTTTCTGCTGCCAAAATACTTTCCAGTACTTTTTTTCTGCCCTTGCGATACATGAAGTCCGGATAGATCCCATATTCCTTTCTGATTTGCTGGGCATACAAGGCATATTTTCCCCGCGGTGCGCCCAGGATAGCCAGGTCAAAATCCAGGAAATAACGGGCATCAGGGTGGTCCCATTTTTCCTCCAGTCGGTGCGCTTTCGTCGCCATGATCCAGCGGTAAATAATTTGTAATTCTGGTGTTGATAATCCCAGAGGCTGTAGTCGATCTACCGCCAGCTCCGCACTTCTGAGCTCATTTTTTTCCGCTCCAATGATTTTATAGACCACATCGTGATACCAGATGGCTAATGCCACCAGGTCCGGATTTTCCAGTTCCGCCTGGTATTGATCAAACCATTGAAAGAGCTCCGTCAAATGTTGTAAATTATGATAATAACGTCCTTTTCCCGTATAGGCTTTTTCCAACTCCTCCCATAAAGGGTTCACCTGGGTTAAGTCGATCTGACGATTTTCCCATAGATTATTCCAGCGATAATGAAGCTTTTGGTGCGCCATAAAGTAAGGGTAAAACTAGGTCAGTAAATTAATGTCCACCGGTGCTACCCCCGATACCCCACAAACCATTCCGCCTGCCAGGTTAGACAGCTCAGCTACTTGCTTTAGGGACAAACCAGCGACAAAGCCCATCGTCGCTATACTGATGACCGCATCCCCGGCACCACAAACATCTTTGACTTCCCGAACTTGAGTAGGGTAGAGTGCCCCTTGCTCCCTATCCGCCAGAAATAATCCATGCTTGGATAAAGTTATCATGGTGTAACGATGTCGAATTTGATCTTTCAAAATTCGATGTGCTTCCTCCAGGCTGGAGTGTTCAGGGCTTATTTTTGGAAAAACAGACTCCCGGACTTCTTTTAAATTGGGTTTAAATAAGGTGACACCCTGATAAGCCGTAAACCGTTTCTTTTTCGGATCCACACTAATGAAAATATCTAAATCATGCGCCAGGCTGATCACTTGCTGAATGATTTGATCCGTTAATAGTCCTTTGTTATAGTCTTGCAAAATAATAGCATCGATGGAACCCGTCTGTAGCATCATCCGTAGCTGATCCAACAACCTATTTTCTTCTGATGCTGACAAATCATGTCGATCCTCACTGTCGATTCGTAACAAATGTCTTCCGGCGGCCATTACCCGGGTCTTTACCGTTGTCCGGCGCTCAGGGGAATCGAGCACCAACTCCGAATTGAGCTGTTCTTGCTGTAGCAATCTACGGAGACTGCTTCCTGCTTCGTCTTTTCCCACCAAACCACACAGCAATGGTCTTCCTCCTAATGATTTGACATTCAAAGCCACATTTGCCGCACCACCCAGGCACTCTTTTGTCGATTGATGATCCAATACCGGCACAGGGGCTTCGGGGGACATTCGATCCGCCGTACCGTCATAGTAGCGATCCAGCATAATATCGCCGATGATGAGTATTGTTTGTCGCGCAAAAGCAGATTTAATGTGTTCCATATCTAGCATGGGACAAAGGTAGGATTTGTTTTTTAGATTGCCTTATTGATATGGAATTGGGGCAAGTAATGGGGCGTGTTCATTAAAGTATATTCTCCATCAACGCAATAGTACAATGTGAGGGCATAAAGAAAAAAGAGCTCGAAATTACTTGCAAATAACTTTACTTTGCCTAAACACCGATCTGCTTTGCTAATCCGCCGTGCTCGTTGTGCCGTTGTGAGAGAAAAATAGCCCACAACAGCACAACGATCACGGCGGATTGGTAAGTTCTATAACAAGCAGCCCAAAGTATCGAATGTGTAAACTTTGAGCTGCTTAGGTGAAATATTATCAGAACATAAGCGCTTTACAACGCTTCTTCGTGCTGATTAACTGGTAATTCCAGCTCGCTCTGATTACTCAGCGCAGGTCGTTGATAACCAAAGCCGATATTTGTCGGTTTAGCTTTTATCGTCTCGGCTACGGCTGCAAACCGCTCTGCCCGGCTCCGGAAAAAGCGATTCCACCTGGCCTTGAAGCCTTGCCAGAACAGGGCCCAAACAGGGATGTCCTGATCCTCTTCGTGGTATTCTACCTGGATGCCGGAACCTCTCCGAAACAACTCTACACTGATAATACAAATGAAGGCTAAGATCACACTAAAGCCAACAAAGATGGAGAAAAGATTTCCCCAGAAAGAAGCTTTTTGAAAATGCGACTGATGGATCAGGCTTTCGGCCTTTTCTCCTTTCGTGATAGCCACGGCCAAAGAAGTTTTCTCGGTTTCGATCGCTTTGTTTTTACGAACCTGCCAATCCTGCTGGATTTGGCTGTGACGGTTCTGCATCGTCAGCAAGGTATTCGATTGCTCCGTTTGCAACTCATTGCGTTGTTTCCGTTGTTTATCTGCCTGGCTCTTTGCCCATTTTTCTCCTGAGGAAAACAAACGATCGTAATGTGCGATCTTTTGCTCCTTAGCCTGTATTCGTGCGACAAATTGTTCAGTTGTTCGATTCATCATGTCGCGATGATTGCTTTGTAATAACTGCAGCTCATCGTTAAAATGTTGATTGATCGACTTTAACTCCGTTCGATAATTCATCTTCAAAGCGGCATCATCAAAAGTGACTACTACCGGGACATTAGAGACAAAAGCATGCTCCACCCCGTTGGTAGACAGGTTAAAAGATAAGATGCCCATGCCCAGCGTGATGACTGCCACAATGGTGAACAGGCCAATATACCAAGCATTTTTCAGGCGTTTCCAGACCAGTGCTCGTGTGAGTACCTGTAGGAACTTGCGTCCGCCTAATTCGAGTATAGCTACTACTAATACCATAGCAACAATTGAGATGAGTACTGACAGCGTTTTTGAGACGTCTGTCATTTCACTTTGGGTAATGTACCAAATGGTCACCGCTTCGGTTAGACCACTAATGACTTGAGCCACCTTACCGATGGTATCAATACTTGGTGCAATCGGCCGAAAGAGATTATAAAAATCCGAGTTGGTCGCCGCACTTTCTTTTACAGTAAGTTTTACGTTTTTCTGCATAAAATAACAATTAGGGAATGATCAATTCATTCCATTTAATAAACTGATCAACAATTTCAACGCTCTATCATGACAACTCATGAAGAAGTGAAAACAGCTGACCATTTTCTACTCGTAAACTTATTTTCTAATTTTGGTAAAAGCTATCTCGGAAAGAAAAACGACTATTTAGACAGGACTTACTTTACAATACAATTAACTGGCTTACCTTATTAATACGTATAAAAGCTGAAAAAGTAACATCGAAGGTCATAGGAAAACCCGTAATAAGTACTTAAAGATCGGGAATCTTCAGTCTAAAAGGGCTGTATAGTTTGCAATTTTGTAAAAAATAAAATAAATTACGTAACTGATTACGCAATTAATTATACATCATGTTTGACTTTTACAACAGCACCGGAAAAATGGCCTTGGGTTCCAGGTTGAGAAGGCTGAGCGAAAAGATGACAGAAGATGCCCGCCGGGTCTACGAATTATACGGAATTGATATTGAACCTAAATGGTTTCCAGTTATTTATGTATTAAATAAAATGGACTGTAGCACGGTGACCGAAGTAGCGGAAATCATCGGGCATTCTCACCCTTCAGTGAGTTGTATTGCAAAAGAGATGAAAAAACGGGGCTTGCTAGAAATGCAAAAGAGTAAATCTGATGGGCGAAAACGAGAATTGCGACTGACAGAAAAAGGCCAAACTGCTTTTGCTAAAATGGACAAAGCCTTTGTTGATGTAGCCACAGCTGTAGAAGAGTTAATCGCCGAATCTCATCATGATCTTTGGGCAGCGATGGAGGATACAGAATATTTGCTGGAGCAAAAATCATTATTGAGCCGTGTGCAAGCACAGCGCAAGATTCGGGAGCAGGCAAATGTGGAGATTTTAGATTATACTTCTGCAGATCAATTGGATTTTGCACGATTGAATTATCATTGGATCGAGAAGTATTTTACTGTTGAAGCAGCAGATCGTCAGTCGTTGGATCATCCTATGGAAAAGATCATAGTGCCGGGTGGACATATTTTTATGGCTAAATACAAAGGTGAAACGGTCGGCACGGTAGCGATGATCAAAATGAATGAATCATGTTATGAATTGGCTAAAATGGCCGTTGACGAAGCAGCGCAGGGGTTGAATATCGGCTGGCGATTAGGGCAGGCAGTAGTCCAAAAAGCTAGAGACCTGGGGGCTACACGTTTGTACCTGGAAAGTAATACCATGCTGACTCCTGCCATCAGCCTATATCATAAGCTTGGCTTCAAACGCATTATTGGTCCTCCTTCACCTTATAAAAGGAGTAATATCCAAATGGAACTATTGCTGGAGGGAAATGCTTAGTTTAATAAAAAACGGATCGTCATTCACTATCCGTTTAGAAGAAATCTTTATAAAAATAATGATGAGAAAAGTCGTGAATTAAAGAAG
>CBDUIU010000423.1:0-4621 GCA_965367335.1 uncultured Saprospiraceae bacterium | reverse complement strand
AGTAGCGGCCAACCACAAATTTTAGAAACTGATTGTGAACTGGTTGGAGTGTCTTACTCGGATCAGGTTTTTCCAATTTCGGGAGCAAGTTGTTATAAAATATTTAGAACATGGACGGTAGTGAACTGGTGTACCTATGTTGCGAACAGTGGTTCGGATGATGGAAGTTGGACCTACACGCAATTGATAACGGTTCGTGACAAACGATCACCTGACTTGACTTGCCCGGCAGATACCACGGTTGCCTTTTGGGGACCAGACTGTAGTCAGGGAATGTTGGTGAATTTGCCTGAAGTTGAAGTGGATGACTGCGATAGCGTAGTTACCGTGGTCAATGATTCTCCTTTTGCCTTTCAAACCGGAAGAGATGCCAGTGGTAATTATCCACCAGGTAATCATACGATCACTTTTTATGCAACGGATGGATGTGGTAATACAAGTATTGCTAGCATGCTGCTTCAGGTAGTAGATGCGAAGCCTCCTAGTCCTGTATGCGAAGCCAGTATTAGTATTGGATTAAATCAGCAAGCTTATGCGATTGTTGATCCTGCCTTATTGACGATATATGTTGACGATAATTGCTCAGCACCAGAGCAGATCTCTATAGCGCTTAGTCGGGACAGTTTTACTTGTGACGATTTAGGTCCACAAACAGTCGAAGTAACTTATATCGACGAAGCAGGGAATCAGGCCACATGTAATGTCATTGTTAATGTTACCGATGGATTGGGCGTTTGTCCTAGTTCCAGTATTGCCGGAGTGATCCGTACAGAAAAAGGGCAGGAACTGGCAGGAGCTCATGTTTATTTAGAAGGCAATAGCACTGATGTGATAACAACAAATCAGTCTGGAACTTTTCAATTTGACCAGTTACCGATCGGAGGCGACTTTACGGTCACGCCCGAAAAGGATACCTTACATCGAAATGGCATTTCAACTTTTGATTTAATCTTGATCAGTAAGCATATTGTTGGATTAAGTCGCTTTCCTTCTCCCTACCAAATGATTGCAGCGGACGTTAATAATTCAGGTTCCGTTAGCACATTTGATGTCATTGAATTGCGCAAGATGATTTTATACATTAATGAACAATTCCCCCGTTCTCCTTCTTGGCGATTTATTCCGGAGGCTTATTCCTTTGTCAATCCTGCGAATCCATTTGCTTCCAGTTTTCCCGAGTCACTTACCTATCAACAATTAGGTACTTCCATTGAGAATGCAAATTTTGTAGCTGTTAAAATGGGCGATGTCAATGGAAGTGCCCGGACGAATTATTTACAGACACCAGCTTCCGGGCAACAGCGCAGTCAGGAAATTTTTTCTCTTCAGGTCAGTTATTTACCTGGAGAAAAACCAGGGACTCAATGGCTGGAGCTACATTTTGCCGATAGAAAAAGCTTGTCAGGACTTCAGTTCAGCCTAAATATCTCTCCCAGAGACATTTTGGCGGTTGAAACCGGAGCAATTAACGATCTATCTCTGCATAACTTTCACCAAGACGACCAGCATCAGCGGCTAAACCTGAGCTGGCATACGGTTAACGCGGCTGAAGTAAAAAGTGGCCAATTATTTTTTCGGGTTTTATTGAACGAAGAGGGTAGCGGTGATTTAAAAACGGATGGAAATATGACAGCAGAAGCTTATGTGGAAAAAGGTGACGATTTAGAAATCTTGCCCATTCGATTTGAAGCAGAGAAAATCAAAATAAAACCGATCGAGGAGGAAGCATTCACTTGTTTTCCTACGCTAATCCAATCTCAAGTTACATTTAAATTTAATCTGACAATTCCCCAACAATGCACCGTGCAAATTTTTGATATACATGGAAAATTAGTTTTTAAATCTACTGATTTTTACGAGGCTGGAGAACAGGAATTAACAGTTGATCGACATGAATTGGGAGGAAGAAGCGGAAAGTACTTCTGTCGACTAAAAAAAGGCGATCAATACACCCATTCTCTACCATTGGTAGTGATCAATTGATCTCTTGACTTTTTATTGTAATATTAAAAATACCGAGATAAGGGTATAGCGTGAAGTAAGAATTTAAAGTATATTTATAATAAAAAAAATGCTACTTAATATACTGATTATCTTGTTTTTAATTATGATTCTGAACGATATTCGTACTTTCAGAATCAAAGAGTAAGCGGGGTTTAGCTTGGTTTAAAAGCGATGTTGAGGTGTGAAAAAGCACCCCGCAATTAGATTGAAGGTAAGGTTAGCTTATACATAAACGGTTTATTCAAGCCTCTTTCCATCACATATGGAAAGAGGCTTTTTTTATCACCTAATGTCTACAGATTCAATAAACAAAAACAATGTTAAAAATTACCAATAATGGGGTATAGTATGGTTAGGTGAAAGGACTTATCTTTGTCATGTAATTAAAACGAAGGAATACTTTCCTTTTCACTTCAAGCTAAGTTACCCTCCTTTAAAACACTTGATCTTAATTAATTCTCCCGCTTTGATTTATACAATCATCGGATAGGTTCGTACTGTCCTTTAAAGATATTCACTGGAAACCGGTTTATAAAGAATGCTTTGAAATCGGTTTTTGGGATGGCCTCTCTCTTTGCTTAGTAAGAGGGGGGCTTTTTTTATGTCCCTGAAAATCAGTACTTTTATAAAACTAAAAAAATAAAAATACCGCCATTAGGGTATAGGAGAAATCATAAATAAATTACACCTTTGTTCTTGTAAGCCAACAGATGAATAAGTGCTTATTTTTTCCAATAATTAAAATGGAAATAAAAAAGGAAAATACCTCAATTGAGGTATAGGAGATGAAAGAAAATTAGCTGAAATTTGTAATGAACAAAAGAAGTTTTATATTTGTGTCGGACTTGGTGATTAACTAGCATTTAGAATCATCAATAATCCATCCCACTAACCTCCCAATTTTTTTCCCACTAACCGACCGACCGATTTTTAAAAAGTAATTGAATGGCGTTTGCCACTGCGATGTATTCGTTAGTAAGCTTGTTATCAATTACTTATCCTACGAGATGTACGTATTGACGTATGCCGTAGCTCTATTACCGTTTTAACAATAATATTACTGACACACTGAATGTTAGCAACCACGACGACTGGAGTTGTCGTCCTGTGGACTGAACACTGTATGCTTTGAAGCGAAATACTTGATTTGCCAGAACGAATAAATTGCTACCCAGCACGAAAGATCTAGAGACTAAAAATCAAATTAAGCGTATTAGCGCTGCAGAACAAATTACAATCCATGACCAGGACAATTACACTGCCCACTTCCTTTCTGACGTTCCCCTTCCACTACCTAAATTTTAGTTTGTTTAATTCAATATACGTCCGTACATAACTTGTTTATGTGGCGACGCCATTCTTTGCATTATCCTGCTCATAAAGTTGAGTCAGATATATGAATAATTTCAATTTTTATTTTTTAACCTTAAATGTTTAATCTCATGAAAAGTGTTTTTTTCAAATGCTCCGGCAAGTTGAAAGCCACTGTTGTGACGATGGTTCTTGGTGTTATGATGCTGATGAGTTTCTCAGCTGATGCACAAAGCTACGTTGAAGTACAGGAGGCAGTCAACAGGTTAAGCCAAGCTGCAGATCAGGTTCAACTCAGTGATTACAACTGGACTATTCCTGCTTCAGCAAAGCCCAATGGTAAAGCTGTTTTTCACCCTGCTAAATTAGAGCAATTCTACCTGCGTTCTGTCTTGAAACAGGTGAAGCTTACTGATGATGTGCCTAAGGGCATGGCTAAAGCTCACGAATTATACCAATCACAGTTTCCTGGCCAGCAAACTTGGCTTCCACAATGGCAACAAGAAGTTGATTACTTGTTGCGCGGTTAATTTTTGAACGCATTAATTAAAGGTTGACATGCCCTTTTATTGCGTGTCTAATTTTTTCAGAAAATTTTTAAATCTTCTAATCTCATGGAAAGAAATTTAAACTTTAAAATTAAGCAGCTTTTGACGCTTGCCTGTACACTGTTTTTGTGTATGAGCGTCCAAGTTGCTTTCGCCCAACCAGCCAATGATCTTTGTGCAAATGCAGAGTCATTTGGTACAGGTGGGGGCATGGGGGCAATTGCAGGTACGACCGTTGGAGCGGGTACTGATGCTACCCCGTTTTGTGGCACTGGTTCTACTTCTCCTGGTGTTTGGTATACTTTTACTGCTGAAGATGATGGAATGGCCACTTTGGATCTTTGTGGTGCTACGCACGACAGTAAGATCTCTGTATACACTGGTACCTGTGTAGCATTAAGCTGCGTTATCGGTGAAGATGATGACTTTACCATTTGTGGTGGCAACGACCCATCCGTAACATTTCCGGTAACTAATGGTACTTCTTACCTAGTTCATGCGCACGGCTTTGGTGGTGCAAGCGGTACGTTCAATTTGAACTTTAGCTTACCAGTTGCAGCTGTTCCTCCACCAGATGCCTGTGACAATGCTCCACCATTGAGTGTAGTTGCACAGGATGTAACCATCTGTCCAGGTGACAGTGCTGATCTGTGTGTTATCACAGTTGGCGGTGCTGCTGGTGATGGTAGTGATATACTCGTTGGTGCTAATCCATTCGCTTATGAGGCTATTTTTGGTAGTTTCAATGCTGTTGATCC
>CBDUIU010000422.1:0-4626 GCA_965367335.1 uncultured Saprospiraceae bacterium | reverse complement strand
GATTTGATTGCGCGATTGGAACGTTCAGCGAAGGATCAATTATTTTATAAACATTTTGATGCTTTAGGAGAAAACTGTCAGAAAATTCTCGCTTGGTTTTTCGATAAAGTAAAACTGGCCGAGATTGCAGAACGGTTGGATACCTCGGTGGGCTATATTAAGAAAAGGAAGTTTACTTGTAAAGAAAAATTATTAAAGGCTATTCAAGCGGACCCGTTGTTTGAGGAATTGAGTGAGTAGCATGGTCTGAGTTGCCTGAACAAAAGAATATTCGTGCTTAAGCACCCCTAACATTTATTCGAAGATGACAAACGAAGATAAATATCAAAAGATTGAATCCTACCTCAACCAGGAAGGAGATGAAGCTGCGCAAAAATCCTTTGAAGATCAATTGGCCCAGGATGAGTCGCTCCGGAAAGAAGTAGAACTACACCGGGAAGTACAGGAGACGATAAAAGGAAAAGAGCTACATGACTTTAGGAGTGCCTTGAAAACTATCGATCAAAACTGGGATGCCGAAAACCATCAGCAGGAAAAAAAGTCCCATCAAGGTGGTGGTGGAAAAGTCGTTGGACTGTATCGCTGGCTGGCGGTAGCGGCAGCGGCAATTGCTTTTTTTCTGGTTTATACCTTTTTACTCCCAACTAACAATCAACCTACTGACTTATTTGCTGCTAACTTCCAACCCTACCCTATGCTACTCAACGAACGCAGCGGAGAGGCTCAGGAGGAAACGGCTCAGCTTTCTGCAGCTATTCAGGCTTATGCGGCCAACGACTATGCCGCAGCTATCCCCGCTTTTGAGGGTTTAACTGCCGTTACCAATTCATCCGCTTATCAATTTTACCTGGCGCTTTCTTACCTGGGTAACCAACAAGCTCAGCAAGCTATCCCATTGCTGGAAACGATCCACCAAGATTCTAACAATACTTTTTCAGAGCAAAGTAGCTGGTACCTCGCCTTGTCATTTTTACAGACTAACGAACAGGAAAAAGCAAAAGCGATTTTAGCGACGATCCCTCCTAAGGCTTATCAATACGAAGCTGCACAGAAGCTATTAGAGCAGTTATAAACCACAAATTTAATTCACTCTTCTGCGCTCATCTTCAGATCCTGTCTGACGATTTCTGGCGCCTTTGATCTTTTTATTGCCAAAATTACGGGAATAGGTCAGATCAAAACGCCTCCAACTAAACTGATAGGATCGATGTATATCAATACCTAAGTCTGGTAGGAATGCCGTACTTTTAAAGGTAGAACTGGTGTTGAACACATCTCTGATACCAGCCCGCAAGGTTCCCCATTCCTTGGCGAATTTTTTCTGAACCCCAACATTCATACTCCAAAGCGCATTCGTCGTAGATATCCCAAAAATTCGAGGAGACGAATAACGGAAAGATACCTCCATGGTGAAGTCTTTGGGCAGGGTGAAATTGTGAGCAGAATTCGCTGTCCAGGTCTTACGTTCTTGTTTAACCTGCTCTCCATCATATTTACTATCGATCTCCGTCCAAAATCCTGTAAACGAATTTTGAATATTCCACCAGGTCGTCGGCTCCCAGGGCAACGTTAAAGATAACACGACCGATTGAACCTGATCTAAATTTACTGCGGTAACCAACTGACGGTTCTCTTCTAAATCAACGATCGGTTGGTAACGAGCGATGAAAGACTGATTATTATTGTATTCAATACTGGTCAAGATGGTTTTCCAGCGATAATCCAATTTCACGGCATTGGTGAAAGAAGGTTGAATGGCTGCATTTCCGGTATAAAAGGTACTGGGGTCTATAAAAATGACAAAGGGTGCCAGATCACGGAAAGTGGGTCGGGAGATCCGACGATTATAAGCAATTTGGATGCGGTTGTTGTCATTAATATCATGACCAATATAAACAGTGGGGAACCATTCTCCGTATTTTCGATCAACGATGCGAGGTTGCTCCAGCGAATTGAGCAGCGAGCGGGTATGTTCAAAACGAAGACCGGTTTGCAAACTGGTCTTCTCTGATAATTTAAACGACCAGGAAGTATACGCTGCCAAAATATCTTCTTCCAGATCATAAGTTTGTGTCAGTTCTGCATCAGGTATCCAGCTATCGTTGATGAGATAATCTACATTTACTTCATTGTCAAACCTGTTTAAAGCACCTTTGATTCCCGCTTCCATCTTGACCTTGTCATTCAACGTTTTTTTATAATCTGCCTTCCCCACCCGAAAGTTTAAAGGCGTAATTTTACCAGAACGCACTTGTTCCTCGGACAAGATGCTGCCATCGTCTATATCAAAACTCCGGTTGAGGTAATTGGTCGGATTATTATCGTGAAAATAGAGGTAATCAAGGTTAACAGAAAGCTGTTCATTTTTGCTGAAATTATGCTGTAAATTTACATTACCCATCAAGTGTTTCCAGTGGTTGATCTCATCGTTAATAACTTCCAGGTAAGCCGTCGGCTCGCCATTTTCAAAGGTGGAGACATCGTTTACGGCATCCATTGTCCATTTATTATTATAACCAGATGCGAGTATTCCTAATATGGTTTTACTGCTCAATTCCCAGTCCAGGCCCAAGCGGACATTATGGTTATATTGATAGGGATCCCGGTTACTATCACTATTGATATCAATGGTGTTACCATTCTGGACAACCCTGCGGTCATTAGTGAATAGTTGTAAACTATTTTCCCGGAGAAAAGCATAATCCCCATACCAATTGATCTTGTCCTTGCGGTAATTAAAACTGATGGAATTACTCGTCTTTTCCTTTCGTGCATACCCAACATTCAAAGAAATCGATCCATTAAAACCTTCGTCAATGTTCTTTTTCAAAATAATATTAATGATTCCAGCATCTCCTTCTGCATCAAAACTGGCTGGCGGGGTGGTGATCAACTCAATTTTTTCGATATTATCCGAATTCATTCCACCCAACATTTGCACCAGGGCAGAAAGCGGCATGCGGTTCTCTTTCCCATTGATCATCACCAGGACACCATTTTTACCACTCATACTAATCGCATTAGTTTGCCGATTAACATTCACGCCGGGTGCTCTTTCCAGAATGTCCAGCGCTGTACCTCCGGCGGAGGTAATACTATTGGCTACATTGACAACCATGCGATCGATCTTCTGTTCAAACAGTGGTTTGCGGGCTTTCACCTCTACTTCATCAAGCATGGCTGCACCATCTCCTAACATAAGAACAGGCGCATCAATCCGATCTACTCCATTACCTACTACAATAGTTGATTGAGAATAGACTGTTCCATAGCTAATCATGGAAGCGGACAGTAAATAAGATCCAGCAATGACATTTTCGATCTGGTAGGTACCTGCCTCATTTGTTACTGCCCCTTTTATGAGTGAAGAATCAGCAGAACTCAATAACAACACATTTGCAAAAGCAACCGGTTGTTGTTCATCATCGGTGATGACGCCATAGATGTTGGCTTGAGCTCCTAAACTTAAACTACTTAAAATGAAGAGTAGAAAGAAAAAGATGGAAAGATATGAAGTAGAAGATTCAGCGATATAGAAATTTTTCATTTGGGGGAGCATTTGATCTGTTAAATAGGTTTCCTTAAAACACTATGAAGGTAGATATAAAAGATAATGACGAAGCAAGATAAAATGTTTCTCCTTAAAAACTATTCATTTAGGTAGGTATAATTTGGCTATTTGCTAAAAACAAAAACGCATGCTACCAAAGAATTTTGAGATATTACACCCTGGTAGACATGCGTATGTTATGGTTTTATGAGGTTTGACTCAAAAATAAAGCTTGAAAATGTGCTCTATCTGGACAAATTTTACGAATCCTAGCATTTTTTTAGCAAAACTATCTTCACAGAAAAAATTAAGCACAAGCTTAGTCCCGAAGCGTAAGAATTTGATAGAAAGGTAAGGCGATACCCAGACAAGCTTGAGGTGGCTATTCATTACACCAACAAGTATACTATAGATACCGCTAAAAATCCTGTTATAGCCAGCAAGGAAGTCATGACCGACCACGAACGAAAGGTCTGTTTTTCCGTCATGCCCAGATACTGACTCACCAACCAGAATCCACTGTCGTTGACATGAGAAAGGATGGAAGCACCGGCGGCAATGGCTATGACCAAGCAAGCTAACTCTACAGGGCTTTGTCCGGCTTCAACTAATAATGGTGCCACCAGGCCCGCCGCTGTTATCATCGCTACCGTAGCCGAGCCTTGCAGGATTCTCACCAATGCAGCCGCTAGAAAAGCAAAAAACAATAAGGGAAAACCCAGCTCGGCTAAAGATGTGGCTATCATAGCCCCGGCGCCGGTATCCACTAATACTTGTTTAAACACGCCTCCCGCCCCCGTTAGCAAGATGATGGTTCCGGCCGGTGCCATAGACTTGGTACTGATTTGCAACAATTGCTCTCGACTAAATCCTCTGCGAATGCCTAAGAAATACCAGGCGAGTAGGTTCGCAATAATGAGTGCGGAAAAGGGGTGCCCCAGTAGTTGGATGATTTCGGAGAGGGCATCAGGTACATCACCCAATCCTCCTGCTTTAACTGTTGTATTCAATAAGATCAAGAAGATGGGAATGGCGATCATTGCGATAATCAATCCGATCGGTGGTAAGGCATTCGT
>CBDUIU010000421.1:0-4627 GCA_965367335.1 uncultured Saprospiraceae bacterium | reverse complement strand
GGTCCGACAAATAGTTACATGAAAAAACAAAATATTAAAAAAAAAATATTTTGTTCTCACCCTAAAGCATTCATGAGTGTTTTTAATTGTAGCGCAAATAAGGCCCGGACCAAGCCGGGCCTTAAGTAGTGCGCTAGTTGAACACCTATATGGTGTATCATAGTGTAGTTTTCCCAAGCGCAATATTTTGCCTTAGAGTTTGTTTAAACTTTGCTTTTGAGTCGACAGCGAGCAAATATGGTTCTGAACGAGGCCGAAGGAAGGAACATAGCCAAAGCTACGTGACTGACGAACCCACTCAAGACTGGGGTTGGGGCCCTAGTCTTGAGTATACAGAACAATATTTGCCGATGGTAGGCCGAAGTGTAAAATTTAAACAAGCTCCTAGTAAAATCAGGAAGTCCATTTTATTCCAATTCCTATGATATCCAAACCAGGTTTTAGAGAAAGGAGGGTGCGCCCAGCCAAAGGCACACCCTTGTCCACAGTAATCTACTTGGGAATTGCAGTTTACCTATTTCAATATAAATTGATAAGAATAGGCTCTCAAAGCTCAGCTTTATAGCTAGTAAAATTGTTATAAACCATTGAAGTATAACATCGGTTAAGGGAAAGATGAATCGAAACTTTTGCTCGTTTGGTTTTATCAGCTACCTTCGCCGGAAGGTCACGATCCACATCTTTAAAATGCAGGACCATGTCAACGAACGAAAATAAACGCACCGAATTAGGCCAGTTGGGCGAATTCGGATTAATTGAACATTTAACCAAAAATATCAAGCTAAAGAATCCTTCATCGGTTAAAGGGGTGGGGGATGATGCTGCGGTCATAAATTATGATTCGGGGAAAACCATTGTTTCAACTGACCTGCTCATCGAGGGGATACATTTCGATTTATCTTATACGCCTTTAAAGCATTTGGGTTACAAATCTGTGGTAGTAAATCTATCAGATATTTACGCCATGAATGCTCAGCCCAAACAGATCACCCTATCCTTAGGCATCTCTAACCGGTTTTCTGTGGAAGCTTTAGAAGAATTCTATGCCGGAGTCCAGGCTGCCTGCGATTTCTACGGGGTAGACCTGATCGGGGGAGATACCAGTTCTTCCAATCGCGGGTTGATCATCAGCGTTACCGCTTTGGGTACAGCTTCGGCCGATCAGCTGGTTTATCGCAATACCGCCAAAGTTGGAGACCTGGTTTGCATTACCGGTGATCTGGGAGCTGCCTATCTGGGCTTACAAATTCTGGAGCGAGAAAAGCAAATTTTCTTATCTAACCCAGAGGTAAAACCGGATCTGGAAGGACAGAACTACCTGATCGGCCGGCAGCTAAAACCAGAAGCCCGCAAGGATGCCATCGCCGCTTTTGCAAAAGCAGATCTGCGTCCTACCTCTATGATCGATATTTCTGATGGCCTGTCTTCCGAATTATTTCACATCTGTGGTCAGTCCGGAGTAGGTGCTTTTATTGAAGAGAGCGGCGTGCCTATCCATCCCGATGCTCAAATGCAGGCTATCAACTTTAATATGGACCCGATCACCTGTGCCCTGAGTGGAGGTGAAGACTATGAATTGCTATTCACCGTCGACCCGGCAGACCTGGATAAAGTCAAATTTATGCCGGACATTTATATTGCCGGTGAAATCACGCCTGCCGAAGATGGGATCAAGCTACATACTAAAGGAGGCAATATACACGATATAAAGGCGCAGGGGTGGCAGCATTTGGGGAAGAGTGAGGATGTTTAGACTTAGACGTTAGATTGTTAGAGGTATGGGTTATCCCTATCCTCTTGGTTTTCCAAAACAGCTTTATTTTTTGCCTGCTCCACCTGAACACTTTAACATACCAACATACCATACATTAAAAGACATGAAAACCAGAATATTAAGCTTGTGTTGTTTACTGATTCTGGCTGCCTGCGGTAGCGACAGCACCACCGAAGATGCAGATTCCAACGAAAGTCATACGAATACGGATGCCGTTCCTGTACCTCGCTTTGATCGGGATTCTGCCTACCAGTATGTTGCCCGGCAACTGGAATTTGGTCCCCGGGTAGTTAATAGTGAAGGGCACAAACAAATGAAAGAATGGCTGGTGGGAAAAATGCGTTCCTTCGGCGCTACCGTAATCGAACAACCATTTGAAGCCCGGGCCTATACCGGAGAAACATTAAATGGCACCAATGTTATTGCTCAATACAATCCTGGTGCTTCTAACCGCATCTTACTGGCTGCTCACTGGGATACCCGCCCCATTGCCGATTCGCCCATTAATACGGAAAGAAGAGATGAACCCATTCTGGGGGCTGATGATGGAGGCAGTGGAGTAGGGGTTTTAATGGAAGTGGCCCGGCAATTGGGTGAAAACCCCATTGAACTCGGTGTAGATATTGTCTTTTTCGATGCGGAAGACTATGGTGAATCCAAAGAAGAATATGCCAACGAAGAAGAGCAAAGAGCCAGCATCTATTCCTATGGTTTAGGATCGCAGCACTGGTCACGCAACAAACATACCAGTTCCAGTTATCAATATGGCGTGTTATTGGATATGGTGGGAGGGCGCAATGCTTATTTTCCTAAGGAAGAGTACTCCCGCTACTTTGCCGCTAATGTAGTAGACAAGATCTGGAAATTAGCCCAATCGATGGGATACGGTAATTACTTTGTAGATGTCGAGGGAGGTGGCGTCACGGATGATCATTTTTTTGTAAATACGATCGCCAATATACCCATGATCGACATTATCCATTTACCGCCCAATTCGGCCAATAAAAGCTTTCCTGACCATTGGCATACTCATAATGACAACCTTGATGTGATCGATAAGCGTACGTTACGCGCTGTTGGTCAGGTAATGCTGGCCGTCTTATATCGGGAAAATAATGGTACTATTTGATGATTGGATGATTCAACGATTTGATGATTCGCATTTTTTTTAAAAAAAACTTCAAAAACATAAGTACAAAAAACTAACGGTCTACTTATCCAGGTATAATTCATTACCAAATAACGAATAAAAACAATAGACCGATGTTAAAAAACCTATTGAAATTAACCTGGATGATCGCCGCCGTGGCTGCCCTTAGCCTATTTTTTACGGCCTGTGAAAAAACCTCCACTACCAGTTCTGAAGAAGTAGAAAACTACACCGACCTGGCCATGTTCGAAATGCAGGAACGTGCGGGTTGTGGAAAACGCGGATGCTTCGAATTTGTATTCCCACTCACCATCGTTTTTCCCGATGCTACCGAGGTAGAAGTAGAAGATTATGAAGGTCTGCGCGATGCCATTTCCACCTGGAGAACGGATAATCCCGATGCTACCGAACGGCCTACCTTTGCCTTTCCAATCGAAGTCGTTTCCCGAAGCGGCGAAGTGGTCAGTGTAGAAAACACCGCAGCCCTGATAAAACTCCGGCTACGCTGCCGTCGGGCATTCGGTCCTCACCGGCCCGGGCATGGTGGCCGTCATTGTTTCCGCCTGACCTACCCGCTGGACCTAGCTTTCCCGGATGGAACCACTGCCACCGCTGATACACCACGTAATCTGCAACAGCTTCTGCGCGAATGGCGCCGCAACAATCAGGATGCTGAAGAGCGGCCGGAACTGGTTTTCCCACTGACTGTAAAATTGCAGGACGGTACCACCGTTGAAGTGGAGAGTAAAGAAGCTCTGGAGGAATTGAAAGATACCTGCAGTGACGAGGAGTAAACTTATATTAGGATAAATAAGCAAAATCCAAATGAAAACAATCCTTAAATTATCATAACGCCTGCGAGTGAGTGTAATGCAGTAGCCCCTGATTACCATTTGAAAACGCTCCCTTCATGAGTGTTGGCTTGAACCTTCCCGGAATTTTTCGGGAAGGTTTTTTTATTTTTAATTTCAATACCCTAAAACTTTTTTAGCAGCAGTTGTATCCTTAATGCAAAAATATCTCACTATTTGTGGAAACACCCAACCATACGCTGATCAGGCAGGCACAATCCGGTGACCGTAGGGCATTAAATCAACTGTTCAGTCAGTGGTATCCTAGGGTGTATAATATGGCTTATCGCTATTTCCACGATGAGGATCTGGCTGCTGATGTGAGTCAACAAACTTTTGTGGCTATCCAAAAAAGTCTGCCGCAATTGCGGGACCCACAGGCCTTTAAAGCCTGGTTATTTCGTACAGCGGTCAATTGTTGTCATTCCTTGTCCAGGCGACGACACCGGCAAAAGGCTTCTCTGGAGGTAATCAGCATGCAGCCCGGCCGCAGTCAGCCGATTACGCCCTACCAGGAACTCGATCGCAAAGAGCGCTCCCAGATCGTACTGGCAGCTTTACAGGAAATACCCGACGAACAACGTGAGGTGATCGTCATGAAAGAATACGAGGGTTTAAAATTCCGGGAGATCGCCGAAATTTTACAACTCTCAGAAAACACCGTAAAATCCCGACTGTATTATGGCCTCAAGGCCATGCGAAAGTTATTAGAAGATTGTAGACTACACAAAGACTTGTTGTATGAATAATGTGGATCGTCAAGCCCAAATGATGGACTATCTCTACGGAGAAATGGCTGATGAGGAGCGCCAGGAATATATTCAATCCCTGATTCACCTGGCTCAGCAGGCT
>CBDUIU010000420.1:0-4628 GCA_965367335.1 uncultured Saprospiraceae bacterium | reverse complement strand
AAATAATACTTCCCTTGAATCTGCCTTTAGCCGACACCTCAGCCCCTCTGATAAAACCGTCGAACCTGCGCTCCGCGGTTTTCACGAATTATTTTTCGCACTCCCTGATGCTCCACAACGCACGAAAAAACATATTGCTACACCGGCTCGTAAATCTACTTGTAAACGGCTTAATATGTTTCTGCGCTGGATGGTCCGCAAGGATGATCGAGCAGTAGATTTTGGTCTATGGAATAGTATCCGCCCTGATCAATTACTTATGCCATTGGATGTACATGTGGATCGAATTGCCCGTCGATTTGGTTTACTCCGACGCAAAGCAACGGATTGGCAAGCAGTATTAGAACTCACGGAGGAACTCCGTAATTTTGATAACCAGGATCCGGTTAAATATGATTTCGCTTTATTTGGGATTGGTGTCTTGGAAAATAGTAGATAGGCTAAAAGAAAAAAAGGAAAATCGCATATTCTGCAACTTTCCTTTATTTTCCCTTCAAACAAAGGCTCGTAAAAAACCTTCGCTTTATAAAAACAAATGACTATTTATCAAATCGGATTTCTTGAATCCGGTAAGTGTTTCCAGTAATATTGAAGTAAACATAAACCCTATAGGTATTCCCATCGGTGGTACTTAAATTACCAATAGTATATTTAGAATCCTCATTTTTTGAAACTCCTTCGTGAGCCATTTTAAAGGATTTAGGCTTATGCTTTGCAAAAAAGGCAGCAACTACTGCCTGTGCTTCCGCTTTATTATACATATCCTCTTCATCTAAAACAGCAATTTCTACAACATCATCAAAATAATTGGCCAAAGCTGCGGCATCGCCATTCGCAATAGCTTTATTGATATTGTCCAGGTCAGTAAAAACGACCGTAGCGGGTAATAAAAAAAGCAACATTAAATTTTTCATAATCTTTTTGTTTTAACCTATCAAAAACGATACGTTGTATCAAGTTCTAACAGACATTATGCTTATAAACGATTCATTGTCCTATTTGATTTCGCATAAAACAAGCCATAAAGCTGACTACAAAAACTTATACGTCAATCGAAGTAGAATTAAACAATCTAAAAATCCTGATTATCAATAACTTATTGATAAAAACTAACACTTCAGCTTTCTGATTGTTAGCGTTGATTGTAACGATTTAAGGTTTCGTTAAATTATTTACCAGGTGTTAAAATCATTCTATTCTTTCAAACAGCACGAAAATACTATTTTTGCGCTTACCTATTTAGACGTATCGTCTCAGCTTTAGTAACATTCTTTGCAAAATTTATATTTATGTCAAATAAAGTAGTTTTAACTATCCTTGATGGGTGGGGCATAGGCCCAAACCCTAAAGTAGATGCCATAGTTCAAGCGAATACCCCCTGTTATGATAATTTAATCAAAAAATATCCACATTCAACCTTAATTACATTCGGTGAAGATGTTGGGCTTCCAGAAGGGCAAATGGGTAACTCAGAAGTTGGTCATCTAAATATTGGTGCAGGAAGAGTAGTTTATCAAGAATTAGCTAGAATAAATAAGGCAATTAAAGATGGAACGTTGGCAAAAAACCCAGTTCTAATAGACGCGATGCAATATGCCAAGGAGAAGAATAAGGCCGTTCACTTAATGGGACTGGTTTCCGATGGTGGCGTCCATTCGCACATTAATCACGTTAAAGCACTTTGCGATATCACCCAACAGCATGAATTAGAGAAAGTATACATTCATGCCTTCACTGATGGACGGGATTGCCCTCCAAATAAGGGTGCTGATTTTCTGCGGGATTTGCTCCAACACATTGATCAACAGACTGTACAGCTCGCCTCTGTGATTGGTCGCTACTATGCTATGGATCGAGACAAACGCTGGGAAAGAATTCAACTTGCCTATGATTTAATCGTTGCTGGAGAAGGTAAGAAAACACGAGATGTCGTTGCTGACCTGCTTGCCTCTTATGTTGAAGGCGTTACGGACGAATTTATTAAGCCTTTGTGTTGCACAGATCAAAATAATGAGCCAGTTGCTACTATCAAACCAGGCGATGTCGTCCTTTGTTTTAATTTCCGCACAGATCGTCCTCGTGAAATAACTGAAGCGCTTACGCAAAAGGACTTCCCTGATTATGGAATGAAAAAGCTCGACTTACACTATGTGACAATGACCCGTTATGATCACACTTTTAAAAATGTACATGTTATGTTTGAAAAAGATGATCTAAAAGACACCATCGGAGAAGTTTTGGCTTCAGTGGGGAAAACTCAGGTACGAATGGCAGAGACAGAGAAATACCCCCATGTTACTTTCTTTTTTTCCGGAGGGAGAGAAGCAGCTTTTGAGCGTGAAAAACGCATTGTTATCCCATCCCCCAAAGTAGCTACTTACGACCTGCAACCCGAAATGAGTGCAATTCAAGTTACTGATGCCGTTGTTGAGGAAATTCATCAAAACCAACCTGATTTTATCTGCTTAAATTTTGCAAATACGGATATGGTGGGTCATACCGGTGTGTTCTCAGCAGCCATTAAAGCTGCCGAAACCGTAGATACCTGTCTGGATAGGTTGATCAACACTGCATTGGAATTTGATTACCAGATTATAGTAATTGCCGATCACGGCAACTCGGATTATATGATCAATGACGATGGGAGTCCTCACACTGCTCATACAAAAAACCCGGTTCCTTGTATCTATGTTAGTAATGAGTCTACTGGCAAATCATTAAAACCGGGACGGTTGGCAGATATCGCCCCTACTATTCTTTCCTTGATGGGGATTGATCAGCCAGCCTTAATGACAGGCAAAAATCTAATCATTGCTGATAAAATAAATGAATGATAGTTTTTATAAAAAAAAGTATTGGGTTACTCTTCTTAATCTCAATTATATCCACTTGCCAATTGGAAGATGGTGCTACTAATAAAATCAAATCATCTGTTTTTTTTGACCTTAAAGATTTTTTCAAGCAAGAGGCTAAGCGCTTGGCTGAAGTCAAACAAATTCAAAAGAAGGTGATCATTAATGGACAAGTGGAGGAGCAAACAATCGATAGTCCGGATTGGGAAAAAGCCTTTCGTATTTTCACACAATCTGATATCAATAAAACATCTTGGTTTGATAAATATCAGGTGGATACGAGTTACCATAGTGATCAATCGATTGCTTCTATTGCGTATCGAGCTCTAGACAAATCATTGAAAACTAGAGAGCTAGACGTACAGTTCAGCAAGCAACAAGCACAAAAAATATATATTCTAAATGAAGTTAATAACCCGATTCTGCGTACGCAACAGCAATTAACTTATGAAAGAGAAAAAGGATATCACGTTAGAAGTTGGCAGAAACAAGCATTAGCTGAAGAAAGGAATTTAGAGATTGAAGTTCGATTTAATCAATAGAAAAATTATTCATCAACTGTCTCAATAGAAGAGTAATATAATCTTCTTTTTTTAGGCTGTGGTAATAGTAACATCGGTTTTTTTACTTTCGTCTTTTTATTTGCCGTTTTTCTTCGTCTAGGGTTTACCATTCTTTTACACATTACCAACAATTTTTGGTTCCGCTCTACCAATAAGTGCTCTTTTCTCTGTATCGCCTCTAACATAGGATAAAAAATAAACCGAGCGATTAGGCCTAAAGTGATAAATAGTCCGGCTAAAGCTCCCCACTGTACTTTTTGTTGATACGTCAATTGCCTTTTCTGTAGTGACTGGAAGCCTAATGAAACCTCATTTAAAGAAGCTAATAAATAGCCATCTTCAGCATCATCTGTTATCAAGACTAATGAAGGATGGTTCCATCCGAGTTGACTATCCGGTGTACTTAATAAATTATCAATCGCCGCAAAATATTGAGTAATCTTATCATTTAGCCGATTCGGGTTTTCATCAAATAACTTTTCTAACTCAGAATCGCTGAGGGAGGTTAGTTGTAACTTACTATCTCCATGTTGTAATGCTAAATGTTGGTGCAACATTTGGCGTTTTAAATTTTGAATTTCTTCTCTGACCTCGTCATTTACCTTATCCGGAGAATCTCCAATTAAATACAGACAATAGAATGCAAGGCGCTGGGAAAGCACTTGCTGATGGTTACTCAATGAAATAGCTGGCTGTTGCTTCAGCTGAGCAAGCGAAAAGTAGTGTATAGTAAGATGCCCTAAAATTGCAACGGTTGCGATTATTAATAGAGCTATCAAATAATACCTGGTATAGTTAAGCCTGTAAATCTTCATTTTATTGCATTTTCGGGTAGGGGTTACTATTCCAGCAGATAGAAATTATTACTAATATCTTGCCAAAGGTCTAGAGATATTAGGATAATACAGCGGATTGCTCCTATTCACCCAGAAGGGATATATGAGGACAGAGATATGGGTTTTCGGGTTATTATCTATCCATATCTAGAACTAGAAATAAGGAAAAAGTGGTAAGAAAAGGAGGCTTATTAAGGGAAGGGTTCTTTAAGACTATGTCAATGCAAAATGCGATTCTATAAACCCAATGTGTTCTTGGTTCCGCATAGTTATCAGATCAATACAGTTATCAGGATGCAGGCAGGCATTTTGGAGCCGCAAGTTAAGTAAGGGCACCCGGACAGAGGTAGGGTGTTAAAAACACAAAAGCCCTTCTC
>CBDUIU010000419.1:0-4639 GCA_965367335.1 uncultured Saprospiraceae bacterium | reverse complement strand
TTCTTGTTGCTGTAGATCTTCGGGTAAATCATTGATATTCCCGCCAGTATAACCGATGGCAATGGCTGTAGCGATATGATATCCTTCCGGGACAGAAAATATTTCATGTACTTTTTTCCAATTCAAGCCAGCCATGTGGTGAAGGGCTATGCCCATGTGCTCTGCCTGAATCGACAGATTGCCTAAGGCTAAGCCTAAGTCGTGCAAGGCATGGAAATTTTCTTTTCCTTTGTCAAATTCCTTTTTGAAACCCGCAAGTACCAGGATTGGGCTATCTACCCAGCCTTGATTAAATTCGGCCAGGCAATCAAATGCCTTCTGATAAGCTGCTGTTCCTTTTTTAGTAACAATGAATCTCCAAGGTTGATAGTTATTAGAACTTGCTGCCCAGCGGGCTGCTTCAAAGAGGCGGTTAAGATCCTGATCACTTAATTCCTGATCGCTAAAGACTCTAGGGCTCCAGCGATTGGCAATCAGGGGATGAATCGGATAATCCGTTTTGGCTTTTTTGATATTGAGGTTTTCTTTAACAGTTGCGTCCATATAATTTTTAATTTTTTATACTTTAGAATACAACTGATGAAGTGCCGGAATGTTCAACTGTCAGGAAATACTTTGAATTAAAAATTTGGATTAGTAACTCGCTTTTTAAAATTTTAAGCCTATGTGCTGATTTTGTTGAATGCAGCTAGCCGTCCGCGTTCAAGCAATTGAACTTCTGTCTTTCCAGCTTGCAAAAGCTTTTCTAACAACGCAACTCCTTTCTCCACATCAATGTCCCCACAAGTAAATACATCTACTGCAGCATATTGATATTCCGGCCAGGTATGGATGGTCAAATGACTTTCTGCGATAATGATCACCCCGGAGACGCCCAGCGGCGAAAAATGATGAAAACGGCTTTCGATAATCGTAGCGCCCATGGCCAGGGCAGCGGCTTCCAGGTGTTGCTGAATCTCCTCCGGATTGCTGAGCAGGGAATCAGGGCAGTCGTAAAATTCGAGAATGGTATGTTTTCCTAGAAATTTCATGTTGTTCAATCTAAATTATCTTTTAAACGCATACAGGTTGTACAAATCCTGAGTTCAACCCTCTAGCTCTTTTTTTCCTTTTTCCAGCGCTCCCAATCTTCCAAAAAATAATCCAACAGCGCCGGGCGATCCATATGATTTGGTTCGAGGCCACTGGGTTCACTTATATCCTTGCTAAAGTAAAACATTTGTGGAATTAAAGTGCTATCCAGATAACGACATTCATGAGTCAGCTGAATATTTTCAGTGTTTAACGGAAAATTAGCCGCCAGGTGAAAGCCCCATTCACCGAAGGAGGGAACGTAAGTATGATAGGGGTAATTATAGGCAAAGCCACTCTCTTCCAGTGTTTTCCCAATACACCAGTAGGCGTTTCGGGTATGAAAAGGACTGGTGGCTTGAGTCGCAAAAATGCCATAAGCACTGAGCCGTGACTGCACTAATCGATAAAAGACTGTCGAGTACAACCGGGATAGAGACTCATTCGAGGGGTCGGGCAGATCGGCTAAAATCACATTAAACTGTTCTTCTGAATTGGTCAGAAAAGTCATGGCATCCTGAGCAATAAGCCGGACCCGTTCATTAGATAGCGCATCTTGATTAGCTTCCCGGACATAGGGATTATTTTTCGCCAGATCAAAAATAGCTTGATCCAAATCAACTATTGTTACTTCCTCTACTTCCGAAAATCGCAGTACTTCCCTGGCCAACAGGCCCTCCCCTCCTCCGAGGATGAGTACCTTCTTTTTATAAGGAGCGAGGGATAAAGGTAAAAATGCGAGGGATTCGTGGTAACGGTATTCATCCACGGTAGAAAATTGAATGATCCGATTGATGTATAAGCGAACATCTTTTTTATTCTTGGTCAATACCAGATTCTGATAAGGGGTCTGTTCGGAATAGATGATCCTGGCCGTATAAAAATTGTCTTCCCAATGTTGTAACAATCGCCCGGACTGACTCGCCAAAACCACAAAAAACAAACTACATGCAATAGCTATGGCCTGAATCGGCGTTTTTCTTTCAACCCCCAGTTGCTTTGTAAAATATCGATAAATTAAAAACCCTAACAAAATGTTGACCAGGCCGAAAAGAATAGAAGTTTGGAGCGTACCAATAAAAGGAAGTAGCAGAAAAGGAAACAATAAGGTAGCAATCAAGGCACCGATATAATCCAGGCTGAGCACGTAAGCCAGGTTGGATTTAAGGGGAAAATAAGTTTTAAGAATGCGTATCAGTATAGGGACTTCAAAACCAGTGAGCAAACCGATTAAAAAAGTAAGCGACAACATAATCCATTGATAAACAAGCGTCGACGATTGATCAAAAGTAAAATAAAGGATCGGCACACAGCTACCACCGACCAACCCCAGCATCACTTCTACCCGCACAAACCACTCTAATAGGTTTTTTTCCAAAAATTTAGTCAAATACGACCCTACCCCCATCGCCGCCATATATACACCAATAGTCAGTGAAAACTGCTTTACACTATCCCCTAGAAAATAGGCCGAAGTTGTACTGATCAGTAGTTCATATATGATCGAGCACAGTCCGGCAATGAGCACTGTGAAAAAAAAGATTACAGCTTCCTTTTGTGAAGATTTATTTTTCATGCAGGGGCAAAAATAGGGAATATTAAGAGGAAGGGTCTTTAAAATAATTTCATAGATGAAAAATCTATCCTATATTTGTCGCAGCAAAAAAGATTGGAAACAAAACTAAGTAATTCATCATTTAAAATAAAAACTATGTCTTGGCAAAACATTAAATATATCCTTTATGCTATGTTAGCGGTTTGGGTAATTGCTAAACTCTTCTTTAATGATAATAGTGATTCGGCTAGTTCTCAGACTCAATACGAAGAAGTCGTTTTGCCATCACAGGGCTTGGCTACCATTGTAGAGGAGGTTGATAGTGCCTTATATAAAATTGCGGATGAGCAAGTATTGGAAGATACAGCCGCCAGTCTTATCATCGCCAATTATCTGGATGAAACATCTGACACCTTCACCCTGGCAGAAGCCCGTCTGATACAGCAAGGTGGTAATTATAATGGCCGGGGCGGGTCTGTTGTCAGCGCCGCTTCTTATGGCTTATTTGGGTATATG
The DNA here is from genome assembly GCA_965367335.1 of uncultured Saprospiraceae bacterium. GTDB lineage: Bacteria > Bacteroidota > Bacteroidia > Chitinophagales > Saprospiraceae > CBDUIU01. Next base: position 1,497 of record CBDUIU010000419.1, on the reverse strand, counting down.
TTGGGGCGTAATATGGGTGCTTTTCGCCCCAGAGCCAGCGCCTATAAAGACCCATCCACTCATCAGCGGGTCACCAATAAGGCAGGCAATACTATGCGCCAAACGGCCACGCGTAAAACCCGGGTACGCCCTGGCGGAAAATCTGGTTTTGGCAGCGGTAAATCTACGCGCTCCTATGGTGGATAATCGCTTGGTGGAGGTACGCCCTTTGGATATGGCCGTACTGAAAAGAGAAGGTTTAACCTGGTTAGCGGAAGGTGACAATAAGGACTATCTCAGCGATCAGTTCCTGCAGGTTTCCGCAGAGGAGTGCGATGATATGCTCGATGCTACGGCGGATCTGCACCAACTCGCCGTCACCGCAGCCAGGGAAGTTGTTGCGGACAAACTTTGGAGCCGCATGGGTATCCCCGAACATGCCATTCCCTACATTGCCTTTTCACTGCAACACGAGTTAGAGCATCACCTGGTCGGTCGTTTTGATTTTGCCGGTGGCTTTGATGGCATTCCGCTCAAGTTACTGGAATACAACGCCGATACCTGCTCTTTGATGCCCGAGACGGCCATCGTCCAAAAAGCTCATTTCTTTCAGGAGCAACAATTGCTGGACGGCCAGCCTTTCGAACAGTTACTTGACAGCTTAACAGCACGTTTACAATATATCCTTTCCCTGAACCCCGAGCTGGAACCTACCTTGTTGCTTTCCTCAATGGGTTATGAGGAAGACCTGCTCAATTGCCGGTTAATTGAAAAAGCAGCCAGGGCAGCAGGTTTTACCGAAGTAGCTCACGCTACCCTGGAAGAAGTTATTTTCGCTCCGGACGAAGGCATCTTCATCGAAAGTAGTCCGGAAGAATTTGAGCGCTTCGACTATTGGTTCAAGCTGATCCCCTGGGACTTTATCGCCTTCGAAGAACCCGATCTGTGGATTATCCTGGAGAATATTTCTCGCAATGATCTGGCGGTGATCTTAAATCCTGCCTACAGCATGTTATTACAAGCCAAGTCCTTGCTGGAGTTGATGTACGATATAGATCCCGATCATCCCGAATTACTCAAAGCCACCTTTTCTCCACACGATTTTGCGGATAAAAAATATGTCAAAAAGCCCTTCTTTGGCCGAATGGGAGAAAATATTGCGGTATATGACGGTAGTGATGAAGCAAAATATGAAACGGCGGGTGATTATGGTGGTGTACCAATGTTGTATCAGCAATTGGCCCCTTTGAATTTAGATAGCGAGGGGCATCGATATCAGGCAAGTAGTTTTTGGACGGGTGAGCCGGCAGCCCTATGTTTTCGTCGTCAGGATGATTTGATCATTGACGATGACGCGGAGTTTGTGGGACATGTCGTCACCCCCTAGCTCTCTGTTCCCCCGGCTTCAGCCGGGCACCCCTTTCGAACTTCAGTTCGAAACCACCCCAAAAATCCCAACTCTAAAAAACTACCTCATAAATCCATCCCCAAAAAACCAACTCCCAAAAAGACCGCCCC
>CBDUIU010000418.1:0-4641 GCA_965367335.1 uncultured Saprospiraceae bacterium | reverse complement strand
TCGCGCACCATGCCAGTGAAATAAACGTCGTGGAAGGGTTGTCGACCGTTCTTTTCTACAAACTCTTTCCCCAACAACTCCTCACTCCATTCATATCCCGCCATGATCATCCTGGCTACCCAGAAGAACATAATGTCCCAACCAGTAACGAGGACATTGGTTGGATAGTAATACTTTAGTTCCTCTTGTGTTTCAAAGCCATCAAATACACTGATGGGCCAGAGCCAAGAAGAAAACCAGGTATCTACTACGTCCTCCTCTTGGTGCAAGTCATCCAAAGTCAAGCCTGTGTCTCCGGTTTTTTCCCGCGCTTGAGTCAAAGCTTCTTCCACCGTCTCTGCGACAAAAACATCTTCGCCATAGTACCAGGCAGGGATTTGTTGTCCCCACCAAAGCTGACGGGAGATACACCAGTCGCGGATATTATCTTCGTTGAGCCAGTTGTAAAACATATTCCAGAAATGCTCCGGATAAAAAGAAACCTCGTCATTTTTAACTGCTGCCAGCGCCGTTTTCGCGAAACCCTTCATATCCACGAACCATTGCAGCGTCAACCGTGGCTCCACTACGGAGTCGGTTCGCTCAGATCGACCTATTTTCGTTCGGTAGTCCTCTAGTTTTACCAGGTTGCCGGAATCTTTCAGCATTTTTTTAATCTGTTTCCGGGCTTCAAAACGATCCTGACCTACGAGGATTTGCGCATGCTCATTCAAGGTCGCGTCCGGATTTAAAATATCGATGACTTCCAGCTGATGCCGCTCACCGATCTCAAAGTCATTTGGGTCATGAGCTGGTGTGATTTTCAATGCCCCTGTACCAAACTCTATATCAACATAGTCATCCCCAATAATTGGAATAGCTCGATTAATCAAGGGTATCAGCACTTCTTTTCCGATCAAATGGCTAAACCGCTCATCCTTTGGATTAACAGCAACGGCAACATCCGCCATGATGGTTTCCGGGCGTTGGGTGGCAATCACCAGCCCTTCCCCACTGCCATCAGCAAAGTCATAGCGAATATATACGAGTTGTGCATTTTCTTCTTTGTGGATCACTTCTTCATTAGACAAAACCGTCTTAGCTTCCGGATCCCAGTTGGTCATGCGTTTGCGTCGATAGATTTTACCTTTTTTATACAGATCCACAAAAACCTTCAATACCGCATCGGACATTTTAGGTTCCATGGTAAAACGTGTGCGTTCCCAGTCACAGGAAGCACCGAGTTTTTTTAACTGCTCCAGGATAATTCCACCATACTCCTCTTTCCATTCAAAAGCATATTCCAAAAATTTCTCCCGGCTCAAGTCAGACTTTTTGATGCCTTGTTCGCGTAGCTTTCTTACGACTTTAGCTTCCGTTGCAATAGACGCATGATCGGTACCAGGCACCCAACAAGCATTTTTCCCATCCATCCGCGCTTTACGGATCAGGATATCCTGGATGGTGTTATTGAGCATATGCCCCATGTGTAACACGCCGGTTACATTTGGTGGTGGAATGACAATAGTATAGGCTTCCCGTTCATCGGGTTCAGAATGAAAATAGTTATTGGCCATCCAATGTTGGTACCAACGGTCTTCGATTTGTTTGGCAGAATACTGTGTTGAATCGGACATTTTTTATTTTATCGTTTTTTACGTTCTATCTTGATAGCAGCGAAGAAGGCCATGCTTTTATACACTCCTTCCTTCAGAAGGTTGTACTTCCTCTGCGATTCGCTGATCCAATACATCTAACTCTACTTGATTACGCAGCAAATCGTCCATCGTTTCACGTTTGCGAATCAGATAATGCCTCCCCTCGTTAACCAGCACTTCAGCCGGACGATAGCGGGAGTTATAATTGGAAGCCATGGCAAAACAATAAGCTCCGGCATTTTGAATACATAATACATCACCTTCCTGGATTTCAGTTAATTTTCGGTTGACTCCAAAAGTATCGGTTTCGCAAATATACCCGACGATGGTATAGATACGACTCTTACCTTTTGTCCGGGAGATATTCACTATTTCGTGATGTGCATCATAAAACATCGGACGAATCAGGTGATTAAGCCCGGAATCGATTCCCGCAAAAACAGTGGAAGTCGTTTGTTTCACCACATTTACTTTTACTAAAAAGCTTCCGGATTCACTGACCAGAAATTTTCCTGGCTCAAACATCAGCGTGAGATCACGGCCATAGTTTTCACAAAAATCATTGAAACGCTTTGAAATACTGGAACCCAGTTCTTCGATATCTGTTGCGTTGCCGTTCGGCGTATAGGGTACTTTAAAACCAGAGCCAAAATCTATGTACTCCAGTTCTGGAAAATCACGAGCGATGTTGAAGAGGATTTCAGCGCCTTGCAGGAAAACACCAGCATCCAAAATATCTGATCCGGTATGCATATGAATACCTTCCACCTTAAGACCCGTTGCTTCAACGATACGACGAACCAAAGGGATCTGATGAAAGCTAATCCCAAACTTTGAGTCAATATGCCCCACTGAAATCTTAGAGGTTCCACCGGCCATGATGTGTGGATTGATTCGGACACAAACTGGTATTTCCGGATGAAGTTCTCCAAACTGTTCCAGAATAGAAGTATTGTCAATATTAATTCTTACGCCTAATTCTACTGCCTCGCTTATTTCTTCGATGGAGACACAATTCGGGGTGTAAATAATTTCTTGTGGAGCAAATCCGGCCATTAAACCTAGTTGTACCTCCTGAATAGAAACGGTATCCAGCCCGGCACCCAACTTGTGAATATATCGCAAGATGTTGAGATTGGTTAGCGCCTTACAAGCATAGTTAATCTTCAAGTGTTTCACAGCAAAGGCAGAGGTGAGGCGTTTGTACTGGCGTTTGATAATGGCACTGTCATAGACGTATAGCGGGCAGCCATACTGTTCAGCTAATTCGAGAAGGTCTACACCTCCGCTCAACTCGTAACGATTGTTGTGAAATTGCATAATAGAATTGTTTAAATTGAAAGATTTCTTTGCATGGTATTACTTGGTTAATGGACAAAAACTCGATTAGAGCGCACATCAAAGTAGAAAAAGAACGTATTCAGTCAAAGTGCTTTCACGCAGGAGGGCAACCTATGTTACACCTTTGACCTTCTCCATTTTTACTAAAATAGCCACAAAGATAGACTTTTCGCAACTTTTCAAAAAACCAAATCTCAATGCATGCACCAAAAAGCCATATTTTCACATCTAACTATCAGAAAGGTTGAAAAGTTCCCTGGCTCTCCGAGGCTGACTTCTCCCAACCCTTGGCCTTTTTCTTGGAAAAACCTAACTTGCGAGCGAAAAATTACGCGTGAAGGAACAAGAACTCATAGCACAATGTCTTCAACAAGATAGAAAAGCACAACGACTACTGTTCGAGCGCTTTTCCCCTACAATGATGGGGGTTTGTCGCCGTTATGTCGGGAGCCGCGAAGATGCTGAGGATTTGATGATTGAAGGTTTTTTTAAAGTCATGACGAATTTAGACAAATACCGTGGCGATGGGAGTTTTGAAGGATGGATCCGACGCATCATGGCCAATGAATGTCTGATGTTCTTGCGGAAAAAGAAACTCTTGCTTACTGATATTGAATTGAACAATGTAGAGAGAGCAGAGCAGTTCAGTGTAGAAGATAAACTCGCCGCTCAGGATATTTTAAATTTACTTGCGCAACTTCCCACTGGTTATCGTACCGTTTTTAACCTTTACGTATTGGAAGGCTACAAACACCGGGAAATTGCCGAGTTGTTGCAGATCAGCATTAATACTTCTAAATCACAGTTGATATTGGCAAAGAAACGGATGCAGGAGTTAGTAGAGAAGCAAGGTATTGGGATCAGGAAATAGGGCCATTATTTAATATGACGACGATGTGAAAATGTATTTTATTCATCGTTTTCATCAGAAAAAACGAGGATTATTCCTTAAGGGCAACGATTTATTAATTCGGATTAACAGACTTAGCATGTTTTGCATCATCTTTGCCTAGTAAAATAGAATTAATCATTAAGCCACGGTTGTATCAGCACGACTTTTGAAAGCGAGCGAAGCGACCATTTTTAAGAAAAACTACAATATGAAATCGATTTATTTTTTAGCGTTTGCTGGTTTACTACTGCTAGGCCAAGCATGTACGAACGACGGAAAAGCCAACAAGCCCAAGACACCAGAAGAGGAAGCCTTGGATCTGAGTGAAAAAGTGGAAGAAATTGCCAAGAAAGGTAGTACCGCAATGTCGACAGATACTGATGTTCCTGTACCGGAATGGGTAGCTGACATTATGAAGACCAACCCTGGCGATGCTATGGTGATCGTATGTAAAGATGCAGGTCAGGATTTATTTTTCATTAATCCATGCCGTGCCTGCCCGGTTCAACTAACAGAGGTATATAACGACAAACAAGAGAAAATCTGTTATATCGGTGGTCCGGATCAGGAAATCACTTGTCCTGAGTTCAAATTTGATGGAAGTAAAGATTGCAAACCGGTGAATTTACTGTCTTTGAATCAACAGCAAGGAGCTGGTCATAGTGATCACGATGGACATAATCATTAGGAGGGGAGTTAGGGGTGTAGGAGTTTATGGGTTTAGGAGTTTATGGGTTTAGGAGTTTATGGGTTTAGGGTTTAGGAGTTTAG
>CBDUIU010000417.1:0-4662 GCA_965367335.1 uncultured Saprospiraceae bacterium | reverse complement strand
TTCAACGCTCTACCGGGAACTCATTAAAGACCTGGAGGATGAGCAGGGTGATGCAGCTATTGGTTGCCGTACCCTACCCGTCGTGATTGGCCGAGAACGCACAAAAGTGTTCACCTGTGCGGTTGGAATTTTATTATTGATCAGCCTTTTTTTTTGGGGCTTTGATTATCATCAGCTGGCATTTTCAGTTGCCCTGGCTTATTTGATCCTGGGAATAATCATACCTTTGAGCTGGTCTATCATTAGATTAAGCAGAGCCAGCACACCCGCTGAGTTCCATGTTCTGAGTCAATGGGCAAAATACCTCATGGTCTCGGGCTTGATCTATTTTTTATTGATTGGGTATGGAGTCTGACTATAACCCTTTCAAGGAGTGGTATTGTGAAAACGGGCGCTTCAATTGAGCTTTGAGTACCTTGTGAAATTCTAACCGAAAAATTTTTCTATAAATAATATATCAAATGACTTTTCCGCATCCTCTTATACTTGCCTCTAAATCACCACGTCGAAGTCAGCTGCTGAGTCAGGCCGGCATCCCATTTAAGATCAAAACTAAAGACGTCGAAGAAGACTACCCCGAGGATTTATCAGTAACGGAAGTAGCTCCCTTTCTAGCCCAAAAAAAAGCCCGTGCCTGCAAGGATTTTATTGAAGGTAGTGAGATCGTTCTCGCGGCGGATAGTATTGTCCTGCTTAATGACACTATTTTTGGGAAGCCTCAGGACTATGCCGATGCCTTTGAAACGTTGCAGCAACTTTCGGGAAATATGCATTTGGTCATTACCGGAGTTTGTATGTTGGATAACCAGAAAGAGAAAACCTTTGCAGGAATATCCAAGGTGTTTTTCAAAGAATTAACCGCAGAAGAAATTGATTATTATATCCGTAAGTATGAGCCTTACGATAAGGCAGGTGCCTATGCGATCCAGGAATGGATAGGATTGTGTAAAATTGAGAAGATCGAAGGGACTTATGCTAATATTATGGGATTGCCGGTGGATATGGTTTACGAAGAATTGATAAATTGGTAAATACGCTAGATTAGCTATCCATTGCTTGCTGCAATAAAAACAGATAGCCCAAAAACAACACTTGTCTGGCTGTTTTTGGGCTATGCTTGATTAACTAAAGCTATGAAATTAAGGCGTATTTTTCTGGGCTGATTTTGGCAAGTAGTATAATACTACCCGATTATTCTTATCATAATATTTTCTTGCCACCCGCTGAATGTCTTCTCTGGTCACATTGAGATAGCGATCAATTTCCGTATTGATCAAATTAGCATCACCAAAGTACATGTGGTAATTAGCCAGGCTTTCCGCAATTCCTGCAATTCTACTGTTAGAACTAACAAAATCATTTTCTACCTGATTCTGGAGTTTCTTAAATTCCCGCTCTGAGATTAGTTCATCCTGTACCTTTTTCACCTCTGCATCCATCGCTGCTTCCACCTCAGCCAAATCAACACCCATGTTAGCAATACCTAGTGAAAGGGATACACCGGGGTCTTCCAGTTCAAATGGAAAATTGAATACGGCAACAGCTTTTTGTTGCTCATCTACCAATGCTTTATACAAGCGGCTACTTTCTCCCTGAGACAATAAAGTACTCAACATGCTAACGGCATAAAAGTCATCTGAGCCTTGTTCCGGAATTCGGTAAGTCTGAACAACTGCCGGAAGCTGAATGTTATCATAAATCGTATCTCGGATCTCTTTGGTTAATGGTGGCTCTACAATATTAGGTCGGTAGATTTTCTTCGTCCCTTTCGGAATCGTTCCAAAGTATTTCGCTACCAATTTTTTCGTGTTCTCTATATCAATATCACCAGCAATGGAAAGGACGGCATTATTGGGGACATAAAAGTCCTTATAGAAATTAACATAATCCTCTTCCTGAGCTGCATCCAGGTGCGCCATGGATCCAATGACAGGCCAACGATAAGGGTGTTCGGTAAAGGCACGTTTCATGGATTGCTCCACTACCGAACCATAAGGCCGGTTATCGATTCTTTGCCGCCTTTCTTCTTTTACAACCTGGCGTTGGGTCTCAATACCTACATTCTCTACTTTTGCATGAAGCATCCGCTCAGACTCTAGCCATAAACCTGTTTCCAGGTGATTAGAAGGAAGTAGCTCATAGTAATAGGTTCGGTCATTAGAAGTATTCGCGTTATTGTCTCCACCGGCAGCATAGATATAATTATCAAATTCACCGCGCCCGATATTTTCGGATCCTTCAAATAACAGATGTTCAAAGAAATGCGCAAAACCGGTTCGATCTGGTTTCTCATTTTTTGAACCCACATGATACATCACAGAAACAACTGCGATGGGAATGGAGTTATCCGGGTATAAAATAACGTGAAGTCCATTAGCCAGGTCGTATTCAACAAATTCGACTTTATTGAGTTGTGCCTGAACCGTAAACAAGGTTAATAGTAAAAAACAAGGAGTTAGAAGGTATTTCATTGATGATAATAATTTACGCTTTAAGAATTTACCTACAAATATGCGTAAAAGCCAAGTAATAATAGATACCGTGCTGATCTTTTTTTTGTATTCTTTACTTCATAAACTTAGTTTCCTATGAACAATATGGTCAATAATTTACTTTAGTAAAAGTCCATCAGGGCAATTACTAAATATGTAGTAAAATCCAACCGACAATGAAACAGATACAGCTGCTTTTACTATTTACCTACTGTATGGTGAGCCACACATCCCAAATGCGGGCACAAGACCTAACTAAATACGGCATTGAAGACAATACGGTCAACGAGCTGGGCGGTTTATCTGTGGGTGATATTGCACCATATTTTAAGGCTACAGATCATTTAGGCAATGAAGTTAAGCTCGAAACCGAGTTAACTAAAGGGCCAGTGGTTTTGATTTTCTACCGTGGATATTGGTGCCCAATCTGCAGCAGATACCTTTCTGAATTACAAAATGACTTGGAAAAACTAAAGACAAAAGGAGCTCGTGTACTGGCAATTAGTCCCGAAAAAACGGATTACACTAAAAAAACAGCAGCAGATTCCGGTCTGACTTTTCCCGTCCTTTCTGATGTTGACGGACAAATCATGAAGGATTATAAAGTCTTTTTCCGCGTTACGGAAAATTACCAGGATAAAGTGACCAGGCATTTTGATTTTCAATTAGAAGAAACGCAAACTACCGGAGATGCTAATTTGCCCGTACCGGCTACCTACGTCATCGGCCAAGATGGAAAGATTAGTTATGTCTTTTACAACCCAAATTATGGCAAGCGCGCCAAAGTAGAAGAAATATTGGAGGCTTTATAAGTGGTATTTTCTCTTATTCATAGGCAGGTAATTCAAACCAGAATGCAGTCCCTCTGTCCGGCTGATTTTGTACTCGAATACGTGCATCGTGAATTTCTAAAATTTTCTTTACAATCGCCAAGCCTATTCCAGCACCGTTGGATTTTTTAATTCCACTCTCTGACTGCCGATAACGTTCAAAAATATGTGCTTGCTCTTCAATGGGTATACCCGGACCAGTATCTGCAATTCTCACTTCAACTTCCTTTTTATTGGCTTGTAAGCTTAATTTGATATGCCCGCCTTCGGGAGTAAACTTCAAGGCATTATTCATTAAATTCTGGATCACTCGTTCGACCAATGACACATCCGCAAAGACCAATGGTACTTTCTTTTTCATGTCTACTTCCAGTGTGATATTTTTTTGCGCTGCTAATATTTGGTATTTCGCCATGACATCATTGGCTAGTTCCGCAATCTGGAAAGGTTCTTTTTGTGGCTCAATCTGATTAGATTCTAATTTCGAATATTCGAACAATTGTGCCACGAGCTTGCTCAGTTTTTCAGAACTCTCCATGACAATGGCTAAGAATTTTTTCCGCTCTTCCGGACGGAGCTCTTCGTCCTTCATTTGTAACGTTTCAATGTACCCTTGCATGATTGCTAGTGGCGTTCTCAAGTCATGAGAAACGTTGGCAACCAGTTCTCGGCGCAACCGTTCTACCGACTGAATTTGTTCAATATTTGAGACGATTTGATCCGCCATTTCATTATAGGTGTCAGCCAGTACCGTAAGCTCTCCCCTATCCTTTCCTTCTATCCTGGCCTCGTAATCACCTTCCTTAAACCGCTGAACCGTGGCAATGATTGAACGGAGGTTGTTTGTTAAAAACCAAATTGCCAACAACCCGATCAACAAGGTCCCCACAAGGGTTAAAAAAAACAAAGAGGTTCCTAATCTAAGCATATAACTACCTGTTAATGAAGAAGTAACTGCTTCCTGTTCTTCACTTGCCAGGATGATGTACATATAACCTTCCAAAGTATCATTGTGCATAATTGGTGCTGCAGAAAACACTTTCTGGCAATCAAAATCTCGTGGATCATCTCCTAATATATAAGGCTTTTCCTGGGCGTTAATAAACTTTAGGATTGGAGCCAGATTGACCTTTTCTCGTTTTACTTTTTTATAGGGTGCTAAATAAGTAAGTATATTTCCGACAGTATCCAACAAATAAACTTCAATACTCGGATTAATCACCATCATCGAGTGCATAATATCGTGCATGGCAGCGGTATCTATCTTTCCGTATTCAATTGTTTTTTTCTCTTTAACTGTCGCCTCAGCAATGGCACCGTAAAGTTTTTGATTGACTTCC
>CBDUIU010000416.1:0-4667 GCA_965367335.1 uncultured Saprospiraceae bacterium | reverse complement strand
ACATAAAATTTGAACTTTGACTGAACAAGCGATCATCCGAGGCTGTCAACAGCAAGTGGCGAAGTACCAACGCGAGTTGGTGCTTCGCTATTCTCCGATGTTGATGACGGTAGCTCGTCGCTATGCCCGGGACGAAGCCATGGCTAAGGATGTGCTACAGGAAGCCCTGATCAAAGTATTGCGAGCTATCCCTGATTATCAGCCAACAGGTTCTTTTTCAGCTTGGCTGCGACGCATCACCATAACAACAGCATTACAGACATTGGATAAAAGTTGTTTTCGCAGAGAAGTTGGTAACATTGACGAATTAAGCGAACCGGTCTTGCATCCTGAGGTATATAGTCATCTTGGAGCGGAAGAGTTAATGACCTTGATCGGGCGACTTCCTCAGGGCTTTAAACAAGTCTTCAATCTCTTCGTCGTGGAAGGGTATAGCCACAAAGAAATTGCGAAAATCATGGACATTACAGAAAGTACTTCGCGTTCACAATTAACCAGAGCAAGAAAGCAATTACAAGCTTTATTAACTCAAAGAGAAAAAATTCGCGTATGAAACGCCATTCGTCAGATCGACATATACAACGCCAGTTGGAGCATCACCAGACACCGGTGAATGCAGAAGAGCTTTGGGCTGCCATTGAACCAGCTGTGCAACCACAGAAACGTTCTCGTAGGTGGTTATTTGCCTGGTTGTTTTTTGCAGTTGTCGGATTTATACTTGTATGCTATTTTGCTACGGAAAATAATACTAACAAGCTTTCTGTAAAAGATAATACGGTGGCAGCCTCCACCCTTGATCAAAGTGCGCTCGGTCCGGACCATTCGAATACGATACAGGATCAACCATCCAAGCTTGAATCCCCATCGGATCCTAATTCAGCTTCTCCTGGCACGAAGGTTTCAATTACACCAGTGGCAGAAAAAAGCAACCTTTCTGATAATAACACGATCAACAACACAAAAAATAATCAACCTAATATTTCTTTTAAAAAAGCGCCTTCATCTGTTACGTCAAAAGAAATTGTCAGTCCCGCCGCAAACGCCAATAAATCCAACAGTGTGTTTGCAGACCTTAAAACCCCAACTGCCAATCCACTATCCCCTTACCTTTCCAATGATTTAAAGGCATCACTTCATCAGAAAAAGGAAGTTTCAGAAAATGATCAACTCGTAACCATAAATGATCAAAACGCTCTCCAGCGTTTAAACTCCTTTGGTCCACTAAAGACATTAGACTATTCGCTTTTAGCGAGCCCTTTACCGAGAATTAAAGCCCCACAACAATCATTTGATTTTGCGCCAAGTAGTACAGATGGATTTACTCCTTGGTCAGTCAACTTGCGCGTAGGTATTGGCAGTACTATTCAGGACCTCAGCACGAAGTCAGATAGCTTTTTGCCCTATCAGGCCCAGCGAAATCAGTCAGAAGAACAGCTTGAAAACCTTAGCCTTGAAGTTGGCTTACAGTGGACCAGCAAACAGCATTGGTACTTGCGTAGTGGATTAGGTTACCGGCAAACAGTTGATCGTTTTTCCTTGTCTAACAGAAATACGGAGTCTTTCACAGATCCTGAAGGCATTGTCAAGGTTACGATTTCTCCTGATGGCCGTAGAGACACAACATTTGGCACTGTTACCGGAATCCGTACCATAATATTTGAAAAAACGACCTATAATCGTCACCGTTTCCTCGAAATTCCAATTATTGCCGGTTATAACTTCGGGGATGGACCATTCTCTTTTGGAGTAGAAGCAGGAGTGGTACCTCAGTTTCTTTTCTCCGTAAAAGGAGAAATACTGGATACTCGAAATTCCTTTATTGACTTAGAGAGCGTGAGTGAGACGAAGCTGGCTTGGTCCCTACACGGCGCTTTTAATATCAATTACGACTTGGATGCAGCATGGCAAGTTACACTGAGCCCTGTTTTTCGTTATCAATTTTCTAATCTGCACCAGGCGGATTATCCATTGAAAGTCTCCTACCACAGTTTGGGTGCACAGCTAGGAATTCGCTATGCCTGGTAAACAGTAGTTAAATAAAACCCTTATATTTGCGGCAACTAAACAACCCAGTTCTGTATGAAATTAGATGATTTTGTTGCCGTAAGTGCGATGCCCGGTTTGTATAAATTGGTTGCAAACCGTAGCAACGGCTTAATCGTAGAAGACTTAGATACCGGTAAACGCAAATTTGCACCAGCTCGTAAACATCAGTTTACACCCTTGGCCTCCATTGGAATTTATAATGAAGACGATACCATTGAATTGGTAGAGGTGTTCCGCAAGATCTATGATCAGCAGGAAAATAATCCTCCGATCAATCCAAATAGCCCTAGCGATGAGCTACGCGACTATTTCACCTCTATCCTTCCAGATCACGATGAGGATCGGGTGCACATTGGAGATATCAAGAAAGTAATCAAATGGTTTAACTTTCTAAATGAGAGAGAATTGTTTGATTGGGAAGCCTATGATAAAGAAATGGCTGAGGACAAGGGAAAAGAAGAAGCTAAAGTAGAAGAATAGAAGAATATTCTATTATATACATCAAAAAAGTCGTAGTTACTATAGCTGCGACTTTTTTGATGCATTGATTTATCTGGTCTTTATAGTCCAGTGAATGGATCTTCTTTCTCTCCAAACATGTCTAAATTATTTCCTCCGGCCACATTTGTAATATCCAGGTCTAAAATCGGATTTTTATGCATGGTGGCAATCTTCGCCCCGGTAGATAAAGTGGTCCAATCCTGCCAGCTAAACTCCAATCCACCGATAGGAATAATTTTCACCCACATTTTCCAGCTTTTCGGTCGATTTTGGTCATCTAGTATCCACAGGTAGCTATCTCCAGGCGTAACGCCACCGGAATTATAGCTGACCATTAACCCCTTTTGTCCATTTTCAAGATCCACTAAATAACGTTGTGTTCCGGGGTCAAAAGCTTTAACGGGGGCATTCAGCCAAAACGAATCATTTGCCCAAAATTCCCAAGCTTTGATAACCAGTTGATCGGCCTGAGGGCCATTAAGTTCTTCACCATTTTGGTAGACAATGCCCTTTTTTGCATTGATATCCAATAAGACTTCATTGTCTTTCCAACGAACCCGGGTAAAGTGGCGTTCCTTATCCCACAGATAATCATGCATACCTTTGAAGGTCCACTGCACGAAGGTAGTAGTGTCCCAGGCAGGTTTATTTACTGCTGCTAACATTTGCTGGGCCAGAGCATCCGCTTCGGGTCCGCTTGTACCCGCAGGCTTAGGCTCATGTAACCACCAAATAAAGATAACAAAACCAAGTATGAGCAAGGTAAGTAAGCTTAGTCCCCACTTGACCCAAGCAGGTAATTTTTTAGTCTTTTCTGTCATAAGCTTGCTGGTATAATATTGGATTTAAGTTACTTATATTTGCCCCCACTAAGGAATTAAAATTAAGATATGTACAAAGGTAATAAAGTCATCGTAGTTCTTCCGGCTTATAATGCTGCACTGACATTGGAGAAAACCTACCGCGAGGTACCCATGGATATTGTAGATGAGGTTATTCTCTGTGACGATGCCAGTAAGGATAATACGGCAGAGCTCGCCCGACAGATCGATATTAACCATGTCATCAAACATGAACAAAACAAGGGATACGGAGGTAACCAAAAATCTCTATATAATAAAGCTCTAGAGCTTGGTGGGGACATTATCATCATGTTACATCCGGATTATCAATACACTCCTAAGCTCATCCCGGTAATGGTGCACATCATGGCTGAGCATGAGGAGTTATATCCTGTTGTCTTAGGGTCACGTATTCTGGGGAAAGGAGCCTTGCAAGGAGGAATGCCTATGTACAAGTATATAGCAAATCGAATCCTGACACTCACCCAAAATATATTAGTAAATCATAAACTTTCTGAATACCATACAGGTTATCGCGGTTTCAGGAAAGAAGTACTCGAAGGGATTCGCTTTAATGAAAATTCCGATGACTTTGTATTTGACAATGAAATGCTCTCACAAATCATTTACGCCGGATTTGGAATTGCAGAAGTCACCTGTCCTACCAAGTACTTTGAAGAAGCTTCATCTATCAACCTTCAGCGGAGCATGAAGTATGGATTTGGGGTACTACGCGTATCCTTTAATCATTTTCTTCAAAGAATAGGCTTAGGGAAGTTTAAGATGTATGCAAAAAAATAGGTCTCTAATCGGAGGATTAGTACCAATAAGAAGATAAAAAAGATAAGATTTACTTTAGTTTCCGAATGTGTTATAGGCTTTTTTTCCTACAAATAACAAAACTAGTAAACAGGCGTATGTGAGGGTTGCAGTCATATTTGTGCGCAAATATAGGTATTCTTATAAAAAGATACTAACAAAACCAATTAAGAAACAAACCATGGCAACCAAGCTTCGAACTTATCTCGACGAATGTGTAGATCAGTATAATCAACCTTCGTTTATCGAGCTGGATCCCATCTCCATACCTCATCAATATCAGCGTTTACAGGATATAGAGATCACCGGATTTTGGACCGCGATGTTGGCTTGGGGACAACGCAAGACGATCATCAATAAAGCCAATGAGCTGTTTTCTTATATGGATAACGCCCCATATGATTTTGTATTGCACCATCAGGAGCAAGACCGTCGCGCTTTCCTAAAATTTAAACATCG
>CBDUIU010000415.1:0-4673 GCA_965367335.1 uncultured Saprospiraceae bacterium | reverse complement strand
TATTGCCTGGTTTATTAGCTTTAGTTGTTCCAGTTGCAATAGGTTTTATAGGTGGAGCTGAAATGTTAGGTGGCTTATTGGCAGGTGTAACAACAAGTGGTGTGTTAATGGCAATTTTCCAGTCCAATGCTGGTGGTGCTTGGGATAATGCGAAGAAGATGTTTGAAGAAGGTGTTACGATCAAAGGAGTAAAATACTACAAAGGTTCTGAGCCACATAAGGCTGCCGTTGTAGGAGATACAGTAGGTGATCCATTTAAAGATACCTCTGGACCATCCTTGAATATTTTATTAAAACTGATGGCCGTTGTTGCTCTGGTAATTGCACCAATGATTTCGTAGAAAATATTCCATCAGAAAATAAAATATGGGAAAAACGCCTGGTTGCTAAACGCGACCGGGCGTTTTTGCGTTATTAATAAGTTAAATGGGAAGTTTGGCAGGGATTGTGCCAAACTTTTTATTGGAATAATAGTATATTTATTACTAATGTCTTACTCAGATGGACCAAAAGATATAACTCATAAATTTACTGTTCTTGATTTATTCACCCATGACTTTGAGTGCCACAGGGCATTCTGCTCTTCCAGGATAAGCATTGATAAGAAATTGATGTATTTGAACGTTTTGAAAGAGTTAAGTTAAAAACAATGCGCTATATGAAATTCAAAGGAGCCTATTTATTCTCGTTCTTAGTCGTTTTGTTGGTAGCCGGTGCAGCCTTTTTGCCCTATCCACCCAAAGCAGACAAAGAATCTGTCCTGATTCAAACTATCCTGGCTGGAGTCAATCAATTGCATTACTCTCCAAAAGAAATTGATGATGGTTTTTCTGAAAAAGTATATGATCTATATCTGGATCGCCTGGACGGTGGTCGTCGTTGGTTAACACAAGCAGATACAGAACAACTCAAGCCCTTCCGTCACCGGTTGGACGATGAGGCCCTTGCCGGTACTTATGCTTTCTTCGACAAATCAGTTGAGCTGGTGGAAGCCTCTCTGGTGAAAACCCAAAAATATTATCGCGACATCCTCGCGCAACCTTTTGATTTTTCCTCAAAAGAAGATATTGAATTGGATGGTGACAAAAAACCATTTGCCAAAAACGATGCGGAACTGAAAGAGTATTGGAGAAAATCAATGAAATATGAAACGCTGGTTCGTTTGAATAATAAAATGAAAGAGCAGGATAAGCTAGAAGAAGGAGAGGAAAAGAAATCAGTAGATGTGTTGGAAAAAGAGGCACGTGAAGCAGTACTCGAAGTTTTTGATGATTTTTATGAGCGTATGCAAAAACGTCGTCGTACAGATTGGATGAGTGATTATCTGAATGCGGTTACCAATGTGTTCGATCCTCATACCGGTTACTTTGAGCCAAAAGACAAAGCAAATTTCGATATTAGCATGTCCGGTTCTTTAGAAGGAATTGGTGCACGTTTGCAGACTGATGGTGACTACACCAAAGTATCCAGCATTGTCGTCGGTGGTCCGGCCTGGAAAGATAAAGAATTAGAAGAGAACGACCTGATCATGAAAGTGACACAGGAGGGAGAGGAAGCAGGCGTAGATGTTACAGGTTTTCACATCGATGAAGTTGTTAAGATCATTCGCGGTAAAAAAGGAACCAAAGTAACCCTGACCGTAAAAAAAGTAGATGGCAATATTAAAGATGTGACGATCGAGCGGGATGTAGTGATCCTGGAAGAAGGTTTTGCAAAGTCAGTCATTCTGGATTATCCGGGAACAGCTGAACATATCGGCTATATCAAATTGCCTCGCTTTTACGCAGACTTCAATGGTACTACCGGTAGAAGTTGTGCAAAAGACGTAGCTAAAGAAATCAAGAAATTAAAAGAAAAAAACGTAAAAGGGATTATCCTTGATTTACGGAACAACGGAGGTGGCTCACTTCGGGATGTGGTCAAAATGTCCGGTCTTTTTATTGAAAAAGGCCCCATCGTTCAAGTAAAAGCCAGAACTTCTCAACCGGAAGTTTTACAAGATCGCGACCAACGAGTACAATATGATGGACCGTTAGTGGTGATGGTCAACCAGTTCAGTGCTTCTGCTTCTGAAATTTTAGCGGCTGCCTTACAAGATTATGGCCGGGCGGTCATCGTGGGTAGCAACTCAACTTTTGGTAAAGGAACAGTACAGCGTTTCTTTGACCTGGATCAGGCCATCCGTGGAAATAGTGATATCAAACCACTTGGTGAAGTGAAAATGACAATCCAGAAGTTCTATCGCATAAATGGTGGCTCTACTCAACTAAAAGGTGTAACGCCTGATATCATTCTTCCAGATCGCTATTATTTGATCACTGAGTTAGGTGAGCGCGACAATGAATTCCCAATGGAATGGACTAGCATTAATCCAGTTCAATATACACAGGATGTATATAAAATTAAAAACCTGGACCAGTTGAAAGCCAGAAGTAAAGCTAGGGTATCAGATAATGAGACTTTTCAACTGATCATGGAAAGTGCTAAATTCCTGAAAGATCAGCGTGATCGCACATCCTACTCAATGAATATGGAGACTTATCAGGCTACACGCAAAAGCCTGGAAGAGCGTTCTGAGAAATATAATGATATGTTACAACCAATCGAAGGCTTGAAAGTAAATAACCTGGAAGTTGATTTACCAGGTATAGAAGTGGACGAGTCAAAAAAAGCTCGTAATGAAGATTGGGTCAAATCAATTAGTAAGGATGTTTACATCACAGAGACAATGGCTATCATGTCTGACATGATTGGCACTCGGGTGGCGGCTAGCTCCCTACCGAAGGAAAAATAAATAAACTTAATATATTTTTGACAAGAGGCCTTTCAATTCAACTTATTGAAAGGCCTTTTGTTATTTTTGCACCAGATATGAATTACCTAACATTAGAACAAGTCAGTAAGTCCTTCGGAGAAAAAATCTTATTTGATAAGATCAACCTGCAAATTAGTCAGGGAGATAAGATTGCACTCGTGGCAAAAAACGGAACAGGTAAGACTACCTTACTTCGTGTAATTGCCGGAGAAGAATCACCTGAAGGAGAGTCAGCTAGTATTTTAATCAATAAGCACATCCGAATTGGTTATCTGGAACAGGATCCTTTTTTCAATGAACGGGCTACAATCCTGGAAGCTGTTTTCGAATCTGAGCATCCTAAAATTCAGGCTATTCGTCAATATGAGGAAGCATTAGTGTACGCTAATGATGCTGCTCGCATGGAAAAAGCTCTGGCTAAGATGGAAGACCTTAAAGCCTGGGATTTTGAAGCACGCATCAAAGAGATTTTAACTAGGCTGAACGTGGAGAAGTTGGATCAACCGGTTGCAACGCTTTCCGGAGGTCAACGGAAACGCGTAGCGCTTGCCCGCCTTTTGATTGAGGCTCCCGAGTTCATTATTCTTGACGAGCCCACCAACCACCTGGATCTGGATATGATCGAATGGCTCGAGGAGTATTTGCAAAAAGGTAATATCACCTTGTTCATGGTAACCCACGATCGTTATTTTTTAGAGCGAGTTTGTAATCACATTGTTGAATTAGATCACGGAAATCTTTATCGCTATCGAGGTAATTACACTGATTTTTTACTTAAAAAAGCTGCGCGTCAAGAGAACGAAGCTGTAGAGTTGGATAAAACGCGCAAGCTGTACCGGAAAGAGTTGCAATGGGTAAACCGGATGCCAAAGGCCAGAGGAACAAAAGCAAAATCAAGGGTGGATAAATTCCACGAGATCAAAGAAAAAGCCTTTACCAACCTGGATCAGGATGAATTGCAAATAGATCTGAAATCCAGTCGCCTGGGGTCCAAAATTTTGGAAGCTCATAACATCAGTAAATCTTATGGCGAACTGGAGCTAATTAAAGGCTTTGATTATAAATTTAAAAAAGGAGAACGAGTTGGGATAGTCGGCCCTAACGGTTCTGGAAAATCTACTTTTCTTAATTTATTAACAAAAGAAATACGCCCAGACACCGGCAAGGTCGTTGTAGGCGGAACTGTTGTCTTTGGTTACTATGGACAAGAAGGAATTCAGCTAAAAGAAGATAAACGCGTCATTGATGTTATCCGCGATATTGCTGAATATATTCCTTTGGAGAAAGGTCAAAAAATGACAGCTGCTACCTTGTTGGAGCGTTTTCTTTTCACGCGTAAACAACAACAAGTTTACGTATCGCAATTAAGCGGAGGTGAAAAACGCCGGCTTTACCTGCTAACCGTATTGATCCAAAACCCTAACTTTCTTATCCTCGATGAGCCGACGAATGATCTGGATATTTTAACCCTAAATGTACTGGAAAACTATCTCATGGATTTCCCCGGATGTCTGGTAATTGTATCTCACGATCGTTACTTCATGGATAAGCTGGTCGATCACCTCTTTGTCTTTGAAGGCCAGGGCCAGATCCGTGATTTCAATGGAAACTATACAGAGTATCGGGCTAAGGCGCAAGTCGAAACCGAGGCGGCACGCCAGGAGGTAAGCCCCAAAGTCAAAAAAGAGGTCAAAGCTGATCCCATTTCCGGCTTGACACAAGAGCAGAAAAAAGAGCTGAAGCGTTTAGAAAAACAAATCCAAAAGCTAGAGGAGAAGAAAGCGGCGATTACAGAGCAATTTTTAGATAGCAGCCTGTCTTTGGAAAAGATCCAGGAATTGTCAAAGGAGTTGGAAGG
>CBDUIU010000414.1:0-4682 GCA_965367335.1 uncultured Saprospiraceae bacterium | reverse complement strand
ATGAAAGATCGCGATCATCTCGTATGGCAGGATTTTAATATCAAAACGAAAGTAGTCATCAAGCCTATTCTTGGTTTCCCGGGACTTCCAGGATCAGCCAATCGCAGCGCCACGTTTACGGATAATGGTCGCGTACAAAAGCCGAAAATTACCCCGGTGAATGTTTCTAAAATGAGTAAGGAAGCATTCGAAAACTACGCCATTGGTGGTAAAGCGACTACTGTTAGCACAACCGCGCCAGGCGGAACTACCAAGTCGTCAACGAAACATGAAGTTAAATTCCACAACCAGGCTGGCATTACCTTAGCTCAGGCTCAGGCAATAGCTAATAGCAATGGATGGACTGTTGCCACTGCTGCAGAAGTGCAAGATGCCTGGGCGAATAAAAACCTGGATGTTTATGCCTTCGGTTTGATGGCAGATGGCCGTTTTGCAGTGCCCGTTCAAAGTGATCATTCTAACTTCAAAAAAGGTCCTAACATTGGTGCTACAGGTGGAAATCAAGGCTTCCTTTATACCGTCCCTACCAAACCGGAAGTATTAGTAGTTGCAGGAGTTGGTACCCCCACGAAAACTACCACAACAAAACCAGCTGCACCTACACAAACTTATGCACAAATTCAAATTGAGGATAACCTGCATCATAAAGTATTAATATCCGGTGATGTTGCAAACAATAGAATTTATCATCAAGATGCCAATAACAGAACCAATGCTAAGTGGATATTTAAATCTACCGGAGACGGGTATTACAATATTATTGAAACTAAGCATAACCTGGCTCTTGTTGCTGGAGACAACGCAGATAATAATGTTTACCACCAGAATCCAAACGGAAGAGATAATGCCAAGTGGAAATTGGAGCCCGTTGGTGATGGTAATTTTCATATTACTGACAAGAAACATGGTAGGTCATTAGTAGCAGGGACCAGCTATGATGGTAATGTTTACCACCAAACACCTCAAGGTCGGAAAAATGCAATCTGGAAACTGACTATCGTGGGAGCTGAATCAGGAATAGTACCTATCGAAATGAAGAACTCAGGAAATACCACAACTAAACCTGCTGAACCCACTGCCATTACGCCAACCGGCGACGGTTATGTGCGTATTCAGAATAGCTGGTATAAGAAGAATTATGTACACAATCAAAATGGTACGATTGAGCAAAGTGCTATTCAGCCTAATTGGTGGAGCGCCATGTGGAAAATAGTCCCTGCACATAGTGGATGGGTAAGAATACAGAACCGCTGGTATCCGGATCAATATTTACACAATCAGAATGGAAAGCTCGAAGTTGGCAAGATTCAAAACAACTGGGCAAGTGCCTTGTGGAAACTAGTTCCGGTGCATAGTGGTTGGGTAAGAATTCAAAATAGCTGGTACAAGGATCGCTATATTCACAACCAAAATGGAAAAATTGAAGTTGGACCCATCCAAAATAATTGGGCTAGTGCTATGTGGAAAGTTGAATAAGAAGTAAGCAGGTGGTCAATTTATATCTCATAATAAATTGACCACCTACTTTTATCATCCCCTTTGTTTTGGTTCGTTATCGGTAGACCATTTGTAGCTAGCCTCACAAACTATTAACAAAGCGCTTTTCGGGATGACTTATGTTATTAGAATAGATACAATTATTCTATTTGTTTCTGTCAATACAATTCAAATCTTCAAAAGCGGTTTTCAGTCGCTTCACAAAAGACTCCTCTCCGGCACGCAGCCATTTACGAGGATCATAGTATTTCTTATTAGGAACATCCTCACCATCAGGGTTGCCGATCTGAGTCTGCAGGTAAGCTTTTTTACCTTCATAGTATTCCCGAATGCCATCCCAGAATGCCCACTGCATATCCGTATCAATATTCATTTTGACCGCACCATATTCAATGGCCTCGCGAATCTCTTCACGGGAAGAACCCGAACCACCATGGAACACAAAGTTCACCGGATTGTCTCCGGTTCCAAATTTTTCTTTGATATACTCCTGAGAGTTTTTCAGAATAATTGGTTTCAGCTCTACATTCCCAGGTTTGTAAACACCATGGACATTACCAAAGGCTGCGGCTATCGTAAATCGCTCACTGATGGCATTCAGCGCTTCGTAACAAGCGGCGACCTCTTCTGGTTGCGTGTACAGTTTTGAATTATCAACCTCAGAGTTATCGACGCCGTCTTCTTCCCCACCGGTAATGCCTAACTCAATCTCCAGTGTCATACCAATTTTAGACATCCGTTTGTGGTATTCGGTGCTAATTTCAATATTTTCCGCTAAGGGTTCTTCGGAGAGGTCAAGCATGTGCGAGCTAAACAAAGGATAGCCTCTGCTTGCAAAGAATTTTTCACCCGCTTCAACTAAACCGTCAACCCAGGGAAGTAATTTCTTTGCGCAATGGTCTGTATGTAAGATAACTGTTACACCGTAAGCCTTCGCCAGGGTGTGCACATGCGTAGCTCCTGAAATCCCTCCAAGAATACTTGCTTGCTGGTTATCATTAGATAGCCCTTTACCTGCAAAGAAGGAAGCTCCGCCATTAGAAAATTGAATGATGACGGGAGAATTGACATCACGGGCAGTTTCCATAACCGCGTTGATGGAATCAGTTCCGATAACGTTGACTGCTGGAAGCGCAAAGTTATTTTCATTGGCGTAATTCAGCAATTCAGTCACTTCATCGCCCCAAAGTACGCCGGGACGAAAACGGGTGGCAGTGGTGATCATATGATAAGATTGTTTAGTCTATTGGGAAGGTATAATAAGGCTCAATTAGTAAAATATTAAAAACAACATCTTTACTTTTTTACCTTTCTTTACTTCTGCCCGGTTAAAGAATGGAGGATTATGGCTCTAGTCCGTCCTCCGGTTATCGGCGCTAAGATAAGCAATATGTTGGCAATAAAAAAGCGGAATGCCCTGGGGCAATCCGCTAATTATGTCATATTGTAAGCGGTGTTTTAGTAACGATTTCCACCGCCGCCATAGCCGCCACGATTACCTCCACCGTAACCACCGCCACCGCCGCGGTTATAATTACTACGAGGTCTGCTTTCACGTGGTTCTGCTTTTTTCACTACAATTGTTCTTCCATCAATTTCGCTGTCGTTAAGGGCTTCAATAGCCTGCTGTCCCGCATCTTCATCAGCCATCTCCACAAATCCATAACCTTTGGATTTGCCCGTAAATTTGTCCATAATAATTTTCACAGATTCAACTTCGCCAAACTGGCCAAAAGCTGTCCATAAAGTGTCTTCGTTTGTGTTGAAGTTCAACTTTGCAACAAAAATGTTCATTTTAATTAAAAATTTAAACTAAAAAATAAACGAGCCTCTGAGTTTTGGGTCAGTTATTTTTCCAGTAAAAATTTCGGAAAGAAAAAATTCAGATGTGAGGCGAATTCTAAGAGAAAGTTCTACAAAGAAATAATAACGGCAAACTCAAATAACTCAAATTTCATTTGCAATATAAATGATTTTTCCTATTGGAACAAGCACTTTATGCAGCAGCATTTTAGCTTGGCTGATCTTAAGACGGAGAGAGATAACGGCTGGGCTTTTTATTAAAAAAGCCTTGGGCTGCTCACCTAGAATCATAAAGATCAACCAAGCTAAATCCTTAGCGGTATACTGTGCGGTGTTTAAATAATCCCTTCCTCGGTCAAATACCGCTCTGCATCCAAGGCCGCCATACAACCAGTTCCAGCTGCAGTAACTGCTTGTCTGTAGATATGGTCCTGTGCATCGCCGCTAGCAAAAACGCCTGGTACATTGGTCCAGGTACGGCCCGGCTTCGTGATCAAATAACCAGTTTCTTCCATGTCCAACCATCCCTTAAAAATACCCGTGTTTGGTTTATGTCCGATCGCAACGAAAAAGCCACTGATCGGAATCGTGGTCTCCTCATCTGTTTTATTATTAAAAACCTTGACCCCGGTAACTTCTTCTTCACCGAGAATTTCCTTAGTTTCTGTATTCCAGTGAATAATAATATTTTCTGCCTTTTTCACGCGTTCAGACATGATCTTAGAAGCTCGCATCTCATCCCGACGAATAAAAAGATGCACTTTAGGGCACAATTTAGATAGATATAAGGCCTCCTCTGCGGCAGTATCTCTACAACCGCGACTTCTTTACCGCGGAAAAAGAAACCATCACAAACTGCACAGGCAGATACACCTTTGTTTGTTAAGCGCTGCTCAGATGGCAACCCTAACCATTTAGCGCTAGCTCCCGTTGCTATAACGACAGCATTCGCGTGGATTTCATGGCCGGTTTCTGTCCAAACTTTGTGAACTGGTCCACTAAAATCTACTTTTGTGATCAATTCCATGCGTACATCTGTTCCAAACCTTTCTGCTTGCTTGCGAAAGTCTTCCATCATCTGCGGCCCCATGACACCGTCAGGATAACCCGGGTAGTTTTCAACATCAGTCGTGATCATTAACTGTCCACCTGGCTCTTTTCCAGTGTATAAAACAGGATTCATGTTTGCACGGGCTGCATAAACAGCAGCGGTATACCCGGCTGGGCCGGAACCAATAATCAGGCATTTTACTTGTTCAGGAGATTGACTCATTTTTTCTTTTTTTACAGATTTTTGGCAAAAGTAACTCTTTTCTTTTGTCTATAAAAATGGTACTTTTAGCTAGTATTATTCGTTTCTTAAAAAGAATGATTTAGATTCG
>CBDUIU010000413.1:0-4687 GCA_965367335.1 uncultured Saprospiraceae bacterium | reverse complement strand
CTGCTTTGTCATTGCTTCCTTTGTCTGTACTCCAATTGAATTGGAACGGGCCTTTCCCCCCATTCACTTCAGCCAGCAAAATTGCGGTACTTTCTCCGGCACAATTTAGTTCTTGCTCGGTTTTTAAATTTACGCTCAGTGGCAAAATATCTTCGGTAATCTCCACTGTTGCTACGGCTGAACATCCATTATTATCAGTTACGGTGACACTATGTGTGCCAGCACCCAGGTTGGACGCGGTTTCGTCAGTGGTACCGGTATCCCATTTGTAGGAAAACTTTCCTGTTCCACCCTTAGCCGTAGCTTTGGCTTTACCATCCTTCTGATTTGTATTAGCGGAAGATTTTGCAGTAGCTGTAACGATTATTGCCGCTGGTGCTTCGATACTAATTTGAGCATTGGCTTTTGTCCCTTCAGCATCGGTGACTGTCAGCTGATAATTTCCGGCTGCCAGGCTGGTAGCCTTTTGATCTTTGCCTTTCTCTGTACTCCAGCTATATTGAAAAGGGGGTTTGCCGCCATTGATCTCAGCAGCCAGGTTTGCCTTTTGATCACCAGCACAAAGGATGTCTCCTTCTGCTTTAAGCGCAACGGTCAGAGGAAGGATATTTTCGGTGATAATAGTAGCAGAGGTAATCGCACAACCATTGGCATCGGTGATGGTGACTAAGTGTTTACCCGCACCAAGTTTACTCGACTCATCCCCTTTTTCACCCGTATCCCATTTAAAGGTATAGGGAGGAACACCACCTTTGGCCTGAGCCTTGGCTTTACCATCTTTTTGTCCCAGGCTGGCGTGAGCAATGGCCTTGGTCGTCGCAGCCAATTTATCAGGTTGTGATAAAGTAATTTCAGCATTAACGACCTTACCGGTAGCATCAGTAACGGTGACGACGTATTTGCCAGCCGGTAGATTCTGAGCCACTTCATTACGCGTATTTCCAGCTGGAAATTTATATTGATAAGGTCTTTTACCTCCTTTTACTACTGCTTTAATAGCACCGTTAGCGGCTCCATTACATTTGACGGGTTCCGCTTCCTCAACGGTCATGGTCAGGTCGGCCAGTGAGGAAGTAATCGTTGTTTTAGCGATTGTAGTACAGCCATTTCCATCAGTGATGGTCACATTATGAAGACCAGCCTTTAGCCGTTTTGCAGTTTGTCCTTTTTCGCCATTGTCCCAAATAAATTGATACCCGGGTTCTCCACCGCTGACAGCGATAGTGGCAATACCGTCAGAATCACCTCCTGGGCTAGCTGGCCGATCCTCGTTAATGGTAATCGTCATGGTCGGATCCTCAATTTCGATTTGTGCTTGAGTGGATTTTCCTTTTTTATCAACCACAGTCACTACGTAGCTGCCCGGGCCAAGATTCTTAGGGTTTTCGCCTGAAATTCCTCCGGTCCATTGATAATCATAAGGCGGTTCGCCACCACTTGCACGAACCCGGATTGCAGCTTTTTTTGCTTTGGCATCACAACCCAATTCCGTTTCAATGACAATAGAAGCAGACATGGTAGATGCTTTTCCAATGAAATATACCCCTTTATCATCAGTCCCTACCCAAAGGGCATCGTCACTATCAATAGCAATACAGTTGACATATTGGCTTGTGAAATCTTCAGCCGGGCCAAATTGATCATAAGTCTCCAGTTCAAAATTATACCTGGAAACGATCTCTGAAGCAATCCAGAGTCGACCCTGGCTATCAAAATCAATGTCTTTTAACTTTCCTTCAATCATCCCCTTTTCGGCATCCAAAGAGTAAAGTCGTCCTTTACTATCCATCTCCAATACATCCTGATCACCAATCACCCATACTTTTCCATTGAAATAGGTGATCGCTTCGATATTAAAATATTTAACAATGAGTTTGTTTTCTCCACCTTGTACTTCCAACATCCCATTGTCCGTACCTACGTAGACTTTGCCATCGGGGGTAGAGGCGATGGTCTGAATATTCTCGGATTTAAGTTTAGAGTTTTTAGAGGTCCAATGGTTGAGGAGTTGGAGTTGTGGCTTTAATTTGAAGCGGAAGAGGCCAGCGTTCTTGGTTCCAATGAGCAATTCGTTACGAGTTTTATCCAAATGAGCAGTAGAGATTTTGTTAAAAGCGTCGCCCATCATTTCAGTCAACTGGTGTTTAGGAAGATTTAGCTCCTGATTACCTCCGGGTGCAGAAAGCAAGGACCATTCCTCCGCCGGGATATTGACCGTACTGGCGAACTCCGGGGATTGGGCCAGAAAAAGGCCTTGATCATCTGCGACCCATTTATTATTATTACCATCCATATAGATATTTCGGATGGGGGAGTAGCGGTCAATATCTGCACAGCGTTGTACTTCCATCGCTTCTTGAGCAATTAATTGACAACTAAATAGAGAAAGACAAATAAATAGTAGTTTTTTCATCAGGGAGAACTGTTTTTGGGTATCAGATATGTTCATAAAAAAGTGTTTGTCGCTTAAGTAACGGTTTTATTAAGAATTCTGTTTTATTGATAAAAGGGATTAGGACCGCAAAATTATCATATTTTCGGTACTCATAGTAGGCTATGTTGTATTATTAAGACGGTTCTGGACGCTAAGTGTCACTCTCAGAGTAGTTGAAAAGGTAACAAGGTATTTTCGAGAAAAAAATTAGCGCTAAATAGAATATATATTAAATGAAAAAACAATACCAAACTAAAAACCTGCTGATCCTTGAAAGCGAACTCTTTCGAACTACTACCACCATGATCACGCTACCGGAGGCCACTATTATTGTAGACCCCAACTGGCTGCCCGGAGAGATCAACTTTATCAAAAACCTGCTTCCGGAGCGACAGCATTCCTTAAATACACCACTTTATCTTTTATTTACCCACTCCGATTATGATCACATCATAGGCTACCGCGCCTTTCCCGGTGCAAAAGTCATTGCAACCCAAACTTTCCAGGATAATCCGGACAAAGGAAAAATTCTTCAACAAATCCGGGATTTTGACGATGAGTACTATATTAAAAGGGATTATCCGACGATGTATCCGGAGGTGGATGTCATCATTTCCAATGATGGGCAAAAACTGAACATAGGGGATCATCAGCTTACCTTTTTGCTCAGTCCTGGTCATAACCGGGATGGGATGTTTACCTTGGTGGAGCCGGCAGGTATTCTCATCGCAGGAGATTACCTGAGCAATGTAGAATTCCCCTATATTTATCACAGTGTATCTGACTATCAATCTACCCTTGATAAAGCAGAAAAATTGATAGGAGAGGGAAGTGTAAGACTTCTTATCTCTGGCCACGGTGACTATACCAGGGAGCCCAAAGAAATGCAAAAACGTCTTTACGATGCCCGCACTTATATAGCCGACCTAATCCTATCTGTCCGCACAAATACGCCATTTGATTTTTCTAAATTATGGAAACAGTATGATTTTCCTAAGATCATGACCCAATTTCACGAAGGAAATGTAGCCTTAGCTAAAAAACAGATGCGATGAAAAGTAGAAATTTTATATGGATCATCTTCATTCTAATCATCGCATGTAAGAAATCGCCCTTGCCGGAACCGCAAACCGGCACTACCTGGCAAGAGCGTTTGGACCAGCATCTGGAAATGTTATTGTCTGAAGAAAAGGTACCTGCTATTTCTTTGGCAGTGTTTACACCTGACACTATTCTTTATCATCGGGCTTTAGGTCTCAAAGACTTAGACACCCGGGAACCGATTGACGCCAATACCGTTTTTGAAGCTGCTTCTCTCAGCAAAACGGTGTTCGCTTATTTAGTAATGGAGATGGCAAATGCTGGTCAGATCGATCTGGATCAACCCATAGATAGTCTGGAATGGGTAGATATTGGCTTATCAGATCAACGACGGGCAGGTATTACACCGAGAATGATCTTAGCTCACCAAACTGCTCTTCCCAATTGGCGAGGACCTATTCACATCACTGCAACGAATTATCAGGATCTTTTTTCTAATGAGGATACCTTGACCTTTATTGATACGCCTGGCATTGGGTTTCATTATTCGGGCGAGGGATACTTATGGTTGCAGCTCGTGGTGGAAAAGCAGTGGCAGATGGATTTGCGAGCATATGCCAATCGGCGTTTATTTGATCCGCTTGGTTTATCTCGGACCAGTTTTCTTTTTGATGAACGCGTGACAGATAACGCGGCCAATGGACACCTGGGATATACCGCCACTACGGATCGATTACAGTTTTATTTACCCGTTGCAGCGGGCTCTTTACACAGCAATGCTTTGGACTATAGCCACTTTTTTCAACATTTATTAAGAGAAATAGAGCGGTCAGATTTTTATGCTAAAATGCTGGACTCAGAAGTTCAGGCGGATGACAAGGAGAATTATACAGTGAGTTGGGGGCTAGGCATCGGACAAATTCGCTTCAATAACAAAACCTATCTCTTCCATTGGGGAGACAATCGCATCTTTAAAGCTTACTATCTGTATAGTTTGATCGATAAAAAGGGCGTGGTGTTTTTTGTAAATTGTCAGGAAGGATTACGAGTACAACCCGGCCTGGTAGAATTGGTATTTGGGGAAAAAGTACCAATGTGGCCAGAAGAATACCTCAAGTAGTGAGAAAGATAAAATATGAAATGGCAGAGCAGGGTATAAGTAATTGATCGTTAAAGCTAGTTTAAAAAATTCTTCATTTGCTTCATTCTACC
>CBDUIU010000412.1:0-4707 GCA_965367335.1 uncultured Saprospiraceae bacterium | reverse complement strand
AATAATCAAAAAAACCACTCAGGATGGATAAGTTTTTTAATTCTACTTTCGACGCATTGACCAACGTCGTGCCGGGTGCCTTATTATTGCTAGCCTTACCGATGCTAGATCCATCGTTTACCTCTTTTAAGGATTTATTATCCAGCGCTAATCAAGTTGAATTGGGGGGTATAACTGTAATAGTACTCATTGCCTATGTTTTAGGCTTTGCCATGGGTCCAATTGGTAAGTGGTTGTACCAAAAAGTAGGGTTTACGCTGTGGCCAATTAATATAAAGGAAAATTCAGCGTTGTCTATTTCTGATAAATTCATATTGGTCCGCGAATTTAGCCCTGCCAATTTTAAATACATTGAGTCCTGGAATATGTTCTGTACACTGGCCCATAACCTTGCATTTTCTGCTTTGGCATTAGTTGTAATTTGCTTGTTGCGTATTCTCTTTTACACCAACCTTGATACGAGCTTATTTATCGGAATTGGGGCCCTGAGTTTGCTTTTGTTTTTCATTTTCATTAATAGAGCGGTCATCTTCAGAACCTGGGCATTAACGGATTTAGATGCGGCAATTGATCGGTTGGAATTAGTTGACCGGGTGAGTCAAGAACTACCGCGTGAATAAGTGGTCGATATATAATATATATTGCTTCGTTAAGCACAAACGATAAATAGTTTCAATGGGTATTTTCCTGGGCATACTAATCGGGTTGACAGCTATAGGCTTGGTCCTTTTATTAAGATCATTGACCACTTTGATCCATGAGTTAGGTCATGCCTTGCCGGCACTGATCTTTACAACAGAAGACGTTACCGTCCACATTGGTTCCTATGGTCAGCTAGCGAACAGCTTTCAGTTTCAGCTGGGACGACTCCGTATTTATTTTCGCTTAAATTTATTAGACTGGAAAATCGGCATGTGTCAGCACGGCGGTGTGGATCATTGGTGGAAACACCTGATGGTCATCCTTTGCGGGCCCATTGCCAGCATACTCATCTCTGTTCCACTGCTTTTCATCATCTTTCGTTTTGATATATCACAAACCTGGATCGCTATCTTTTCCATTTTTATCATTGCAGCGCTGATTGATTTTTTTGTCAATATTATCCCAATCAGCAGAGAAATAAAAATGTTCGACGGATCGACCATTTACAATGATGGGTATCAGATTTACTTAATGCTATCCCGATTATTTTTATCAAAAGAATATTTAGAACTGGAAGACAAACTATTACACGAAAAATATGACGAAGTCATTCAGGACGGTAAGCGCGTGCTGGAAAACACTCCAAACGACCGGGGCATTTATGCTTTAATCATTGAAGCCTGTATGCATTTAAAGGACTATGAAGAAGCCTTATCTTATTATAAAATCATCAAAAGTCAATTTAAACTAAACACCAAGGACTATCGCCAAATTGGCAAGATCTATATGGGTATGAATAATTACCCGGAAGCATTAAAGTATTTTGATCATTGTTATTATAAAAATTTCCAGGATCCGCTTCTGCTAAATGACCTGGGCTATTTAAAAATTCAACAAGGTGAGCACGAAGAAGCCATCAAGAACCTGAACGCTGCCATTTATTACTCTCCGGACCTGATTGACGCTTACCTTAACCACGGACTGGCTAACATCCGGCTAGAGCAATACGAAGCAGCTCAACAAAGCTTAAACCAGGCCGAAAGGATACAGCAGCAACATCCTTTCTTAGCCTTTTACCGGGGGGTGTTATTTGAGGCACAGGATAAATTTACCGAAGCGCTCGAACAATATGAGCAGGCAGATCTATTAAAATGTAACCATCACGGCCTGGCATTCCGGACGGAGCAGGTACGGGGTTGGTTAGAGCGGGAGAGAAACTAATTTTTCCAGCATAGCCTTCCTTTTTCACCAACCATCTTTTTCCCGTATATTTACCCCATCGATTCACAATGCTAATTCATCTTTCCTTACATGATTGAAGTCTATTACAAACATCACCTTAGAAAAAAGGTAGCCTCCTTTAATGAACTCGACGACAATCTTCAGGACATTCTTAATGTACGGGTGATCGATTATACGGAATCGGAATTGGCAGAGATCGCCGAAATATTTTCATTAAACCTAAACCCTCTTAACCGCAGAGAAGATATTGAGATCAGTTCTCATTATATTGAATTGCCTGATCAACTGTCCCTGAACTTTTCCATCCCCTCCTACTCCACCGAAACATCACTCAACGAACAAGATATCCACATCATCATTAAGGAGGGTAGATTTTTTGTTTTTCTTCCCGCTGGCGTAGAAGGGACAGTCAACTTACTCACCAAATTTCGTTATGATTTTGATAGTATCAAGTTTAATACTTACCAGGAGTTATTTGTCTTTCAAATGGGTGTGATCGCTGATTATTATGCTGACATTGTAGAATCTATTTCCAAAAAAATCAAAGGACTTTTTTACCAGGCACTAAATCCACAGCAATTTCATGAAAAAGACCTGGACCAGCTGACTGAAATCAACTTCAGTAATTTCCTGTTAAGGGAATCTGTTTCGGAATTTCAGCGGATCATCCTCCTGCTGCGAAAAAGGTTTGCCGATGACCCCTATGTCATTGATCACTTATCCATTGAAATTGATGACCTCTATGTAGTCTCTGAACATATCCAATATAACTTTGACCGGATCAGTGATCTGAAAACGAATATCAATAGTAAGATAGAGCTGGAACAAAACCGGATCTTTAAGGTCCTGACGATCATCACCGTTTGCATTTCTTTACCCACCCTTATTGCTGGCGTCTATGGCATGAACTTCGACAGCTTGCCAGGCTTACATTGGAGTTATGGCTATCTAACTGTCTTAATGGTGATTATCCTAAGTTTTTTGTTACCACTTTTGTTTTTTAAAGGGAAAAAGTGGTTTTGAATCCGCCATTGAGTTATTCAAATTGATGACCTCTTCCAGTATAAAAAAATTTGGGGAATATTTACCTTTATACTTTTAACAAAACACCTTCACTCAAATGAGATTAGCAGCTATCGACATCGGCTCCAATGCCATTCGCCTTCAGGTTGTCCACGTCTTTGAGACAACTGAATTGGTTAGTTTTAAAAAACTGGAATTCCTGCGATTTCCGCTTCGCCTCGGCAAGGATGTATTTCGCAAGGGAAGGATCACCGGCCCAACCCAGGAACGCTTTACCAAGCTGATGCATACTTTCAAGCTACTCATTGATCTTTATGAAGTTAAGGGCTATTCCGCTGTAGCGACTTCGGCCATGCGGGAAGCGGCAAATGGTGATGAAATTCAACAAAGTATTCTCAAAAAAATCGACCTTAACATTGATATTATCTCCGGTGAAGATGAGGCCCGCATTCTCAACAAGGCCATCCTACCCTACCTGAGTGACCAACATTATATTCACATTGATGTAGGTGGCGGTAGTACCGAGCTTAATTTCTTTGATGGAAAAGCGCTAAAAAACAGCCAATCTTTTCGAATCGGGTCTGTCCGGAAATTATCTCGCGAAGACCGTATTCATACCATAGCCCGAATCGACAAATGGGTTAAAAAGAACAAGCACCTTAAAAGCAAAAGTATTGTTGGAATTGGCACTGGCGGAAATATCAACAAGCTCTACAAACTCGCTAACAAAGCCAACAACAACACCATCTCTCTGGCTGAACTAAAGGCCTTGCGCGCTTACGTAGGGGCTTTTTCCATCGAACAAAGGCAATCTATTCTCAAGCTGAACCCCGACCGGGCGGATGTCATTATTCCGGCTTCAGAGATCTACATTAAAGTACTGGAAGCCATCGGTAGTGACCAGGTTATCGTACCAAAGGTCGGACTTAAAGACGGTTTGGTTTATGAGTTGTACGAAAAGGTAGCACAACGAGATTTAACGCAGGTAGAGTTTTTGGAGGGTTTTTAAAAAAGGGAACTTCCTTTCTGTCTTTTTTCCCTACCTTACACAAGCTCACCAAAACCCAGCTCATGACCCCCACCCCTTGGTCTGCCAAGATAACTTTACTCCTGATCAGCAGCCTTACCATCATGTCAGTGATCACCATTTCACCGGCATTGCCTTTGATCGCAGATTTCTTTGCGGAGGTGCCGCAAAGTGAATTGCTGGTAAAACTAGTAATGACCGTCCCTGCGCTGTTCATTGCTTTGACGGCTCCAATAGCTGGCAAGTTGATTGACAAAAAAGGCAGATTGCCACTGCTCGGAGGTGCCTTGCTGGCCTACGCCATTTCCGGGAGTGCTGGTTTTTACTTGAATGGCATTTATCTTCTTCTGATTTCCAGGGTTATCCTGGGCATTGCTGTTGGTATCACCATGACTATTGTGATTACCTTAGTTGCAGATTATTTTGAAGGTAAAGAACGACAGCAATTTGTAGGCCTTCAAGTTGCCTTTATGTCTTTGGCAGGAATCTTATTTATTGGACTGGGTGGCGTCCTGGCAGACATCAGTTGGCGCTATCCTTTTTTAATTTATTTACTGGCTTTACTGGTCTTTCCCTTCGCACTGATTTTTCTCAAAGAGCCCAATCGCCCCCCAATCCAGCAGCAACAAACCAGGAATATCAAAGCACCTGTTTTTATCTGGGTCCTCTTCCTAAACACCATGTTGATATGGATCTTATTTTTTATTATTCCGGTACACATTCCATTTTACCTGACAGCAATCGGAGTTGGTGAAAAAGCATTAATCGGTGCG
>CBDUIU010000411.1:0-4720 GCA_965367335.1 uncultured Saprospiraceae bacterium | reverse complement strand
CCTATAATTACTGTTCCAGATAAAAATAAAAATAAAATATGCTTCATGTCTAATCCTAATGATGAAGCAACAAGATAATCAGGATACCCGATAATCTAAAATTAATAGGGAAGCATACTTATTAGTACAATGAAAATTCTACTATTCCGTACTCTAATTAAATTCTACTCTCACTAATCGCAGACGATTCCTTCTTTCACTTGGAATGACCAGTTCATTAGACCCCGTTTGTAGGGCATCCCTGAAACGGAGGCGAATATTTTGATCATCAGTACTTAAAACGCTATTCCGGTCCAACTTTCCGTTAGCTGAAACAACATACTCACTAACCGTATTCTCCTCTTTCACTTCATCGTTAAAGAGAAAGCGCAAATTACTGGGGGTTTTTAAAAGGAAAAAAGAAGAAAATACTGCATCATCATCTTGCGAATATTGCCTTTTATACATTATGTTATTCCAATGTGTCTCTCCATTGGGGTGCAAGGCAACAATAAAAACGTCATCGTGATAATAATCTACAATAAATCGACCGTTACTCGCTCCGGAATAAGTCCGGCCGGTGTAAGCCGATCGCCTTTCATACTCTCGACTTCTCTCCACAACTAATAACACACCTCCATCTCTTCTTAAAACCACTTCCCGAACTTCTGCATCTGCAAGCCCTTTGTTGTTGTTTATTTCTTTTTGCAGTAATGAAGAAAGAAATTCATCCGTAAACGGCTCCTGAGTAAGGATTACTTTACTCGATCCACCCATCGGAAACCGTAAAAAGAAATACCCATTAGCTTTGCTTTTATTCTTATCCGAATACAAACCTGCCCCAACAATGTTTTTATTGAGATTGTCAATGGTGTATTCAACATCATAGGTTAAAAAATCTGCTAAAGAAACTGCCTGACGCTTTACGTCTGTGTAAAAAGGGCTGATCGAAAATACCGATATCTCATGCTCATCTCGACTTCCTGACCGGTTATCCGTTTCAAAAAGAAAAAAAGCTTCTCCATCATTACTTATGATGGAGGTAAAATCATCGCGGTAGGCATTAAATCCTTCTGCCGAAAATTTTTTCTTCCAAAGCACTTCCGGTTGATCCAAATTAACTGCAAAAACTTCAAATTCTCTTGGGGATTCCTCCTTGTATACCATTGCCACTTTTCTGTCTTCAGAATAAACAACCTCAAGATTAGGGGTAACTATTGAATTTCCCAAGTTATAGACCGTCATAGAATCTATCAAATTAGCTCCTGGATCATAGCGGTGAAGCTTAACATAGGTTTTCCCTTTCTTTTTAAACTTATATAATAAAGAAAAATACTCCTTTCCTGGAATGACTTCCAGAATAGAAGGGTTCTTTTTATCTAAGTCTAATTCTTTGTCCCAGCCTTTGCGCAATTTTGCATCAAAAGCTTGTACTTCAACTTTCCCGGAATGATCCCGCAATAACAATAAACGATCTTTCATTTTACCAATGATCGCATAAAATTTATCGTTGCGAATGGAGATGTCTTCTGACACGGTGACCGTCTGCGCAGATAAGGATAGCGTAAAAAAGCTAAATAAGAGGATCAATGCTTTTTTCATAATCAGATAATTTTGGGCCGCAGATAATAATTAGTTACCTTGACTTTTATTCTAGAGGACAATATTTTCAAGATACACTACTATACTTTAACGCAAAAAATCAAAGGAAGGTTATATCCTCTGCCCTTCGCATTTGCATTTGTGCATTTCTAACAGGTATCATTTAAGGCTTCACAAAGCCATTTAATCACTAGCTTTTATTTCCGATTCTAAGTTAAATGTAATATTTACTATGCGCAATGAATTTATTGTTTTTGCTATTTTAAGCACATTAATCATTGGTTGTATTGCTTACTTTTTATGGCCACCCATTTTATGGGCTTTCCTTATTTTCGGTCCTCTTATTTTTTTGGGGTTTTACGACATGGTGCAAAGCAAACATGCGATCATCCGCAATTTTCCCATACTGGGCAGAGGACGGTACGTCATGGAAGAATTGCGCCCAAAAATCTATCAATATTTTATTGAATCGGATACTAATGGTGCACCAATTAGTCGGATTTTCCGGTCAATCGTCTATGCACGTTCAAAAAAAGAACTTTCTACAACTCCCTTCGGGACTCAACTAGATGTTTATGCAGAGGGTTATGAGTGGATGAATCATTCCATCGCTCCAATTGACCCCCATCAAGTAGATCATGACCCCCGAGTAACCATCGGAGGTAAAGACTGCAAACACCCTTATCATTGTAGTATATTCAACGTTTCGGCAATGAGTTTTGGCTCTTTAAGTAGTGCTGCTATAGAAGCTTTAAATGGAGGAGCTAAAATTGGTGGATTTGCTCACAATACCGGAGAAGGGGGAATTAGTCCTTATCATAAAAAGCCACAGGGCGACCTGATCTACCAAGTCGGAACCGGTTATTTTGGTTGTCGTGCAAAAGATGGGAACTTTGATCCTGAAGCTTTTGCTGAAAGAACAGCTTCTGATCAAGTAAAAATGATTGAGTTAAAAATTTCTCAAGGAGCTAAGCCTGGTCATGGGGGGATTCTTCCTGCTAAGAAAAATACTAAGGAAATTAGTGAGATCAGAGGAATCGACCCCGGAGAAGATGTCTTATCACCACCTTACCATAAAGCTTTTTCTACGCCTACAGAAATGATGGAGTTCCTTGGGCAAATGCGTACACTTTCCGGGGGAAAACCTATTGGCTTCAAACTTTGTGTTGGATCAACGAAGGAATTTTTTGCTATCTGCAAAGCCATGTTAAAAACTGGAATAAAACCTGACTTTATCTCAGTTGATGGAGGTGAAGGTGGCACTGGTGCCGCCCCTTTGGAGTTTTCGAACTCTGTCGGTATGCCTTTTCGGGAAGGTCTTGCCTTTGTTCATAATGCTTTACAGGGCTTTGGTTTAAGAGAAGAGATTAAACTTATTGCTTCGGGAAAAATCATAACCGGATTTCATATTTTTCGGGCAAAAGCTATAGGGGCTGATGTTTGTTACAGTGCCCGGGCAATGATGTTGGCACTTGGTTGTATTCAAGCTTTAGAATGTAACCAAAACACCTGCCCAACCGGCGTTGCAACAATGGACCCCGAACTTGTATCAGGTTTATCCGTAGATAATAAAAAAGTCCGGGTAGCAAATTTTCACAAAGAAACCATTAATAGCTTTGTAGAGCTCCAATCCGCGGCTGGGCTAAAAAACCACGAGCGAATTAATCGCAAGCATGTATACCGCCGAATTACGATGAACATGACCAAGCGCTATGATGAAATTTATCCTTATATTCCCGTAGGCAGTTTGTTGCAAAAAGAAACTATTCCTGAGCCTTATCGGTTAGATTGGATGGATGCAACTGCTGAACACTTTTAGCACTTACTAAAGCGGACTACAAGTCATCCTTGAATAAAAATTCCCTAATTTGGCAGCTCTTTTGCAGATAACCTTGCCAATCAAGTATTTAAATTATGCGTAATATCTATTTTTTTCTGTTCTTAATACTCTGTTCCTGTAATGGTAAAAATTCCGCTTATGAAGCCAATCCGGGCCAATATATTATCGCACCTAAGGCCGGGCCGGATTTTCGTCTTGATGGGCAAGATTACGATGCCGTGTGGAAGCAAAGTGAGTGGCGCCCACTCAACCATTTTTGGCTAGGTGAAGAATGTGAACCAGAAGATTTTAGTGGTGAATATAAAGTAGCTTGGGATAAAAATTACATCTATGTGTTTGCAAGAATTACTGATGATCGATTAGTGGACAACCATCCTGACGGTTTAGTACGATACTGGGATGATGATTGCATGGAAATTTTTATTGACGCGGATCAGTCCGGTGGAGACCATCAATATAATTATAATGCTTTTGCTTACCATGTTGCGATAGATAAAAAGGTCGTGGACATGGGTAAGGATAAACAACCTCATTATTATAACGATCATGTGGTCACGATCCGACGGGAAAATAATAATGTCTACAACTGGGAGATGGCCATTCAGGTTTTTGATGATACTTACAAAGAAGACCATGAACTTGAACCACGCGAATTTAATATTCCAGACCGGCTTTCTGCAGGTCGTAAACTGGGCTTTATGTTAGCCTATTGCGACAATGACTATAGTGAAGAGCGAGAGAATTTCATTGGTTCCGTTGCCATTCCCGGACCAGATAAAAACCGAGGCTGGATAGATGCGGGACTGTTTGGGACTTTGGAATTAGTGGAGCTTAAATAAGTAGAGAATTTTAAAGAATAAAGATAGGCCTTTAGATAAAGGCCTATCTTTATTTAAATATGTATTAAGCTTTTTTTATTGAACAACTCACTACAACAAACCATAGGTGTATACCTAACTAAAGCCATTTGTATCGGATGGCTTTGTTGGATAGTATTAGACTATCTGGCCCACCATACCTATATAACCCATGCTATAGTAGAGGTTCCCTATTTCAAATTAATCCTATTTTATTTGATAACTGGGATTGGTCTATCCTATCTTAGCTATTCAAGAATCAAGTCATCCCCAAACAATCAGTTTTTATTTTCTTTTCGAGGGCTCAGCATTTTTGGGGCTATTCAGCTCAGTGCTCTCTTCGTCTTACTAGCATTTGCTTCCGGTAGTTATATGCCAACGTTGTCCTCCGGAACCCGGGCTGGTTATTTCTTATTCTCTTCTAGTGCTTACTTTTTAGGAC
>CBDUIU010000410.1:0-4730 GCA_965367335.1 uncultured Saprospiraceae bacterium | reverse complement strand
TATTTTTAATGAAAACTGGTTCAAATCGGTTGAATTGTTTAAAAGCATCCTTTGTTCCATTAAGGTTATTCGCTTGG
Source organism: uncultured Saprospiraceae bacterium (assembly GCA_965367335.1). Classification (GTDB taxonomy): domain Bacteria; phylum Bacteroidota; class Bacteroidia; order Chitinophagales; family Saprospiraceae; genus CBDUIU01. The sequence goes on along the minus strand of CBDUIU010000410.1, from coordinate 4,653 downwards.
CGAGCTGTAATTTTAAACCCTTGCTCGGCCAATCGATGTGCTGGTTCAATAAGTTCCTGCATGGCTAATGAACCATAGCGTAAATGAGCCTTGAACATACCATCCACACTGCCAGGGACGCCCGCTGCTAAATGTCCATCAATACTCAACCTTGGAATAACTTCTCCCAGGCTGTCCAGGTACATGTCCCTATGGGCCCTGAGTGGGGCTTTTTCTCTAAAATCCAGACTCGCTATTTCCCCATCGCTTCCTCGGTAGACCATAAACCCGCCTCCACCAATATTTCCGGCAACTGGGTAAACCACTGCCAGCGCAAACTGAACTGCAATGGCCGCATCTACTGCATTACCCCCTTTTTTCAGAATATCCATCCCTGCTTTTGTTGCTTCCGGATGAGCAGATACAACCATAGCATGATCTGCCACTACAGATTTCTGAATAGTATACGGAGCTGTCGGAGCGTTTTGCCGGCATGAAATAAACAGAAGAATAGATATGGCAGCGAATGAGCGTAGGAGATTTTTCATGTAGGATGATATTTAGTCACGGTGAAATTAAGTTAAATTTTACAAAGTATATGTTTAGCGCTTTTTTGATATTAATTTAATTTTTTCATATTATGATTTTTTTGGTATGGACTTTGTTTATATATATAACAAATCCACATCTGAAAGATAGTTGACTGTAAGTAATGATATTAAGATCAGCATTCGGATGAGATAAACCATGAGCACAATGAAGAAACACACCCTCCGTATTCAACCTATTTTGACTTCCCTGTTATTGGGAATGCTGACAGGTATAACGATGAATAGCCTGTATGCCACTTGCAGCTATGCGGAGGAGTTAAGTGTGAAAGAATTACCCGTAGGTAATTTGTTAACCTGGGCGACAAGCAGTGAAGAAGATAATGAACTTTTTATATTACAAAAATCATCTGACGGCGAAACCTTTACCACGGTATCCATCGTAAGAGGATCAGGAACAAGTGAAGAAGAGCTTAAATATCGTTACCTGGATCTATCAATAGGAGAGGAGAGAGTCTTTTACAGATTGATGGATATTGATAAGAATGATGATTTTTCTTATTCGAAGATAGTGGTCCTTCAACGCCACTTTCAGAATAATCTCCTCATAACCAATCTTGAAAATACAACCGAACAAGAGAGCTTTCGCTTTAATATAGAGTCAGCTATCCAAACCAAAATTGATCTACAGATTTTTACTGAAACAAATGTAGGAATACTCAGTAAACAAATCACATTGATCAAAGGAGCTAATGCTGTATCAATCGATGCTTCGGAATTTATACCAGGTACTTATCGGCTCTTGGTTAAGACAAATGATGAATCTGAAGAAGCGTTTTTTATAAAGGATTCAGTAGACAAAGAAAGTTTACGCCCCGTTGCATTGCAACCAAAAACAAACAAGAATTAAATTACTCGAACAGAGTATAGAAAATATTTAGAGGAGGAATGATGAGTGAAGAATAGAAAAGATTTGGTTATGTATTTTCATGGTTATGTTGTTGTGTCATCCCGATGAAGTTCGTGATGGCACTTTTTTTTTGTCTTTTCCGAAAGGGAATATGTTCAATACTCCCCATATTAAAGAGGAATAGCTTGGTAGGACTTCTCACTTCAAACACCTCATCTATTATTTTATTGGATTTATTTTTGCAGCTTTACTGATTAAACTATTAAAAATCTTTCCCATGAATAAACTACTAATCTTTACTTGCTTACTTATCGGTATGTCCGCTCAAGCCCAGGTTTACGTCAATAAAGTCAATGTTAGTGCGAAATCTGTCGCCTATATAGAGGTGTGGGAGAAATATGATGAAGATCGGGGGTCTTATGTGGCTTTGGTTGATTATGGTCAGAATGATGATCGAAAATTAGATAAAAAAGGAGAAATGCTCCGGATCACTAATGAAAAAGGGGCCGTTATAGATTTCAATGGTATCATGCACGTTCTCAATTACTTACATAAGCAGGGATGGGAAATAATGCACATAAAATCATTGGGGAAATTTGAATCCTATGTGATGCGACGATTACCGCCGGAAAACTTAAATTTCAGCCGGGCTGGGAATTAGGTAGCCTTTATTTTGGTTGAGGTCAAGTCCATAATTGGAAAGCCCTGTTTCGACGAATTGGAACAGGGCTTTTTCATTCAGACGAAATTTATTTATTCAAATACTTTTATTATTTATTTAAACGGGTTATATTTGTAGGGTAGATAACAGCTATCAGGCCTTTCTATATTTTTCTCTCCTCCCACTCTAAATGCCTGAACCTTCCTTAGCGCTACACAATCACCAAGTTTTATCCTTAGCTATTTTCAACTTTTCGTAATGGTCATTTAGAATGGCGATAAACGGAATACCTATCTATTTGCTCGATTGACTTCGAGTTAAAGTATTCCGTTTATTTGTTTACGGATTTAATAGTTGGACGGAGCTATCGGCTGTATAGTCGATAGCTTTCTTTTTCTACCTGTTATAGGGTATTTCTTCATCGGATTGAATAAAATAATATACTTTTCTTTCAACCTTATAACGATTAGCTTATTTTTGTGAGCATTAAACAAATATAATCTTAAATCCTGAGCATATTTTCCACAATAATCGTCCCCCCCGCCTGATTGTGGATGTTTTATTCTACCGATTCTTTTCAATACTTCTATCCCGAGATCCGATTAAACTCTGCGGTTGACTTGACTTGACCTGTCTCGTTTTGTCTTGTCTTAATTTGTTATCCATCATTTGTGGCTTAACGAACTGTAAACCATTTTTTGCAAATACTTTTTTGATCCTCTCATTTTGTTAATGGGATAAACAAACACCTCATGAGAAATTTTCTCCAAATCTTTTTCTTTCTACTTTGTATTTCAAGCCTTTCTGCTCAAAGCGTCTGGACAGGAAATGTGGATACCGATTGGTCCAATCCTAATAACTGGGCTGGAGGTGTCCCTGCTAGTGGCTTTGTAGTGACCATTCCCGGGACACCTGCTGGGGGTAATTTTCCAGTTTACGCAGGTAGCCCGGTTCTTGATTTTACTATTCAGAATGGTGGCACTTTGACCTTTAATACCCTGGTCTATAATAATGGTACGATCATTAATTTTACCGGGAGTAATATCGTTAGCACGGAAACATTTATTAACTCGGGAGCGATGACCTTCGATAATGATGGTGTTTTTGATAACACCGGCATTTTTGAAAATTACGGCACTTTTGATAATGCTGCAGCTGCCGAATTAAATAATCACATTGGGGCTGTCTTTAATAATTTTGCCGTTCTAAATAGTAATGGTATTATTCTCAATGATGGCACCCTGAACAATTATGGAAGTATTAGAAGTACTGCTGTTTTTGATAATAACGGTTCTCTTTTTATTTTTGGTACTACTGACTTTCCTAACGGAAGCGCTTTTTCAAATCCGGCAGGTGCAGTTTTGAAGATTGAACCCGGGGGCGTGTTTGACATTAATTCTCCTTTTCCTAACGGTGGTGAAATTATCAATGATGGAATGTTGTTGTTAGCAACTGCGTGCGTTTTAGATCACACAGGAACACTGGTTAACAATGGCAACCTGGAAACTGCAGGATTAATTAATAACAATGGCAGTATTTCTAATAATGGAACTGTCATTATTAATGACTCAGGACGGATAGAAAACAACAGTACATTTACAAACAGTGGAAGTATCGAATTGTCTATTTGTGGAATTTTGGTGCAAAATCATTCGACGACGATTGCAGGGCTTGTCGTGAGTGATGGGATAGTCTATGAGATTGGCGGTCTGGTGAATGTGACTGGTGGTGAATTTGGTCGTGAGTTTACGGATATTAATGAGAAGAAACCACCGGTAGCTGGTTGTAAGCCAGGTGTTACTGCTCGCCTGGATGCAAGCGGTACAGTTACACTGGTAGTCAGTGATATTGATAAGGGTGGTTATGGTGAATGTGGTGCACAGATTGTTAACCGCAGCATTGCACCTTCCACTTTTACCACGGATGATGTCGGAGGAGTGGTCGTAACCCTAACACTGGAAGATGAGTTTGGTTATATTTCTACTTGTGATGCCGTAGTAACTATCTTGCCATACCTGGCTCCTGTTTTTCCTGTAGATGATCCGGAGATTGATTTTGTTTGCCCTGGCGATATTACCGTTACCGGGCTTGCGGGTTCTTTAAATGCAGAAGCCAGTTGGACGGAACCAGAAGCCAGCACCACCTGTGTAGTTGCCGGAGGTGGAGGCGGAGGTGGTTCAGATTGCAGTACTATCTCTGAGAATATTAATGGCTATGATTTTATTGGTGAGCTGAATGGAAGCAAATTTTTCTTGTCTCGGACAACTGCTAGCTGGAGTAGTTCAAAAAATGCAATTAATAATTTAAACCTGGGCGGATACTTAGCTACAATCGATAATCAGGCAGAGAATGATTTAATTCAGGCTGCTCTGGATAATAATGAATCTGCATGGATTGGTTTCACGGATGAAGTGACCGAAGGTACCTTTGTCTGGGATAACGGAGATCCGGTAAATTATACTAATTGGCGTAACGGAGAACCTTCTGGCCGAAGTGGTGAAGACTATGCGCGTCTTCGTGGAGATGATGGGGATTGGACAGATAGGGAAAATACG